>JAAURU010000109.1 GCA_012032075.1 Flavobacterium sp. | reverse complement strand
AATAACTTTTGAAAGTAGCGGAGTAAATACCTTAACTAATACTGCCGACAGCTTTAAATGGCGTTTTACAGAACAAGAAAATAACCCATTTACAAATGGTACTATTCTAGAAATTAAAGGAACTTTAAATAGTGTTACTACAAACTCTAGGCTAAATTTTAACTGTTGCCCAGTCGAAAACACTCCTTGTTTACCAAATGATATTGATTGTGATGGTATAATTATTAATGATAATTGTCCAAATGCAATACAACCCTAATCAATTAGATAGCGATGGAGATGGTATTGGGGATGTTTGTGATGATTATACAAAAGTTATTTCTTGTCCTAATATCTCAAATGAAGAAGCTATTTTTGAGAATAATTTTAAAGCTACTCTAAATAGTTTCATTTATAATTATCAGCTAAATTCAGTAAATAAAATATCTACTGTTTACAATCCTGAACTACAAAATTTTATTAATAATTCCAATTTGGTAAATATTTTTCAAGCTATTAAAAATGAATCATGTAATAGATTTGAAAATTTATATCCAAATCATAATTTTAGATTATGTAATATTCCAGTAAGTGTAGATTTTTTTAAAATTTCTAGGGTTGATGACTTTGGTCTTTTGCCTGAAGAAAATCCAAGTATCACCTCTATAAAATTTTATTATGCAAATTCTAATTATGCATTTAATTATATTAGGATAAATAACTTTAGAATTGAAGAAGCAAAAGAGATTATAGAATTAGATTGTATAGGCAGTGATAATCAAGAATCAGTAATTATTGTAAAATATAAAAATTGGTCTAATATTTTAATTCAAAAAGAAATTCGCATAAGTTTTGGAATAATGAATTATTCAAGGAATATAGATGGTTGTTTCCCTTCTTCTACTTATTGTCAAGTTATTGCCAGTTTTGATGGAATAAGTAATTTATGCCAATTATTAAATTATGATATTTATCCAAGAAATAATAATGTATTAAGAACTAACGAAAATGAATTATTTAAAGAAGTAATAACTGAAAACGAAAAGATTCCATCAAATCAATCCTGCTCCACTTGTATTCCACAACAAGTAGTTCCAGTAGCTTGTAATGAAACTGTTAAAAACGATTTTATTAATTTTTTACAACTTACACCTCAAACTTCTAATGCAACTATAGACAATAGTACATATACTTATTATACTTCGGGTAGAATACAAGGTTATACATTAGAACAAAAAGACTTAGATGATTTTTGTAAAAACGATTATCAATACATACTACAAGCTTATAAATATTATATAACTAAGCTTAATGTAACCAGTGCTCAAAATATACTATTTAGAACTATTTCACAGTTTGGCGATACCTATTTAAACTATGGCTATGCTAACAGTAATGCAGTAGTAGATTTGTACAGTGCTTATTATCTTCAAAACACTACAAATCAAAATGTTCTTAATTGGAACAACTGGGTAAATGATGCATTTAGAAATAGTGCTGTGGCTAGCACATTAGGTTGTCCTCCTGCTACTTTACAAAATACCTATTCATTACCTTATCCAGATAATATTACTCCACCATGTGAAACATTGATACAAATGTTTACTGGTGTAAATGGAGCAGAAAATTATGCTAATTTCTTGCAGCAAAAACGTAAAGAATTTATAGAAGCATATTTAAAAGAAGCTATGAAAGCTGCTGAAAAATTAGATATGAATTATTATGATAAAGAATATCAATATACCTTGTATTATTATGACCAAGCAGGTAATTTAACACAAACAGTAGCTCCAGAAGGAGTAAACCGTTTCAGTGCGCTTGAAATAAATCAAAACAATACTACTATTAATGCATTTAGAGAAGGAGTTAATGGAGTAAATAGCTTCAATTCAGAAAATATAAATCTTCAACCTGCTCATTCATTTAAAACGCAATATCATTACAATTCTTTAAATCAATTAGTGTGGCAAAGCACACCAGATGGTGGCATTACTCGTTTTGCTTATGACGATTTAGGAAGAATTATTGCCTCTCAAAACGCTAACCAAGATGCGCAAATACCTGTAAATCCTTATTTTAAACTAGGAACTTATTTAAATAATAATAACAGTAGTATTTCAAATGGAAAAGTAACAGGCTGGATTGACGCAAATTATGGCTTTTCTATAAATCCTCTTTCTGGTAATGTAACAGTAGAACGATCTATAGAAAAAAATCTAGAATCAAATAGAAATACAATTCTTGGTTTTACTTTTAATACTAATTTAGAGGCAAACTATGAAGCTAGAATAAAATATGGCTTTTATATTAAAGAAAACAATCAATTATACATAAAAGTAACATCATCAAGTGGTGCATATACCTATATTGAAACCCCTACTCTAGTAAAACTAGGCGATAAATTAAAAATTGAAAGAAGAAATAACACCTTCTTTTTCTATCATAATGATGAATTACTTCAAGAAGTAGTAGATCAATATGCAGAGTATAAATGTTTTATTAATTTCTATTTATTTAGTGCTAAAACAAGTATTTATAACATAAAAGTAACAGCATATAATGAAGATGAGTCGTTTAGTTATACAAATTATGACGATTTAGGAAGAATTATCGAAGCAGGACAAGTAGCTACTCCTACTGCTAATAATTATGAAATTTCTAATTATGGTAGATTATATAAAAATAATGTAGTTCAAAATGGTTTTGAAAGTAATTTATATAAAACAGAAGTTACAAAAACAAGTTATGATAGTGATCCAGAAGTTGAAACTGATGTTTATGCCTCTCAATTATTTAATACAACAATAGATAATTCTGGGTATAATAATAGAAATAGAGTAACAGGTGTTTTTTATTATGACTATTATAATGAAAATAATCTTTTAAATTTCAATAATGCCATTTTGTACAATTATGATGTGCATGGAAATGTAAAAGAACAAATTACTTATTACAGTGCATTAAGAGATTATAACTGCTCGCAAACAGACCCAACAATAAGACTAGATGCTAGTGCATTTAGAAACGATTGTGAAGTGCATTTAAAAAGAGTAGAATATGAGTATGACTTAATAAGTGGTAATGTTAACAAAGTTACTTTTCAAAAAAACAAAATAGATCAATTCATACATAAATACCAGTATGATGCCGATAATAGAATAACAAATGTTCAAACCTCTAGAGATGGATTACTTTGGGAAAAAGACGCAAGTTATCAATATTATCCACATGGTCCATTGGCCAAAGTTGAAATAGGGAACAAAAAAATTCAAGGGATTGATTATGCTTATACCTTACAAGGCTGGTTAAAAACAGTAAATGGAGAAAATCTATTAAATCCAGAGGCTACTATTGGTAAAGATGGAACACTTAGCAGTAATGTTAAAACAAACGATGCTTTTGGATATACATTAGATTATTATCAAAACGATTACAAGCCTGTTGTTCAAGGAGCTGCAACAAATCCATTACAGTTTAGCCAAAACACAGCTCTAGGTCATAGTACAAAAGAGTTGTACAATGGAAACATTAAACAAATGACAACAGCTATAAGAAAGGATAGATTTAATGTGTTAGATGTTCAAAAAAATAACTATACTTATGATCAGCTTAATAGAATAAAAGCCATGAATTCGGTGGCTATAAATCCTGGACTAAGTGGTTATAATTCATATAAAACAAGTTACAGTTCAGCATATAGCTATGATAGAAATGGTAATTTACTTACATTAAATAGAATAGCTTTAGATCAGCAAGGAAATACTAAAACTATGGACAAGTTAAAGTATGATTATCTTGCTGGAGATAACAAACTAAGGCTTGTTGAAGATACTGCTGGTAATAGTGCAGTTTTTGTAAACGATTTAGAAAACCAAATTCAACAACTTGCAAATATTGGCATAACCTATAATAAAAACGACTTAAATTCGCACAACTATGTATATGACGAAATAGGCCAGTTAATTGAAGACAAAACAGAAAATTTACAAATCGAGTGGAGAGTAGATGGTAAAGTAAAGAGTGTAAATACTAAAGGAAATATTATAATAAATTTTGAATATGATGGTTTAGGTAATAGAATAACTAAATCAATAGACGAAAGCGCTTTCGATGGCTCTGTAAATACAAATTTATATAGTAGAGATGCACAAGGAAATGTATTAGCTGTGTATGAAATTAATAGAATTTTTAATAGAAATGGGATTACTGTATCTGTTTCACTAGAAGAAAACCATATTTATGGCAGTAGTAGATTAGGTATAGAACAAAATAATAAATTGGTTTATACAAAATCAAATAATATAAAATTAAATTTAGGTCAAGAAATTTTTGTTGAAGCTAAAAAAATAGGCACAAATACAGAAGACATATCAACTTCAGATTTATTAAATAGACCAATAAATCGATATGTAGAAGCTTATAAAGATTATGCCATTCGTTTACAAAATAGCGATTATGCTACTTGGCCAGTGTCACATGTAGGACAACAAGTACCTACAAATGGTAATTTAGATAAATTTAATTTAAGCACAAAAATTAAATTTATAAATCCATTAAATAACGGTACTTACACCTTAGGACAATTTATGTTTGAAGGGCAAGAACAAGCACAAAATACTCAAGTTCAAGTTCCTTTAACGAATATCACCTTTAATTCAACAAGTTGTGAAATTCAAAACATTTTTGACACATCAACTAATACCACAACTTTAATAAAAGAAATATCATTAGTCATTTTAGATCCTTCAACTGGATTGCCAGTAACTACAATACCAGAAACTACAGATCAAAAGTCGAATCAAAACATAAGTATTGAATCTCAACCAGAAATAGAAGAAAATTTAGTAGATTTTCGAGATCCTTGTAGAAGTAGCGTATCTGGAGGTCTTAATGGAGTACTACAACCAACAGAAAATGGGTATGTAAGTCATACTTTTAAAATAAATACAAATAGCAGAAATAATAAAGTAGGATTTTACATTAGTGGATTTCAATATAGAATTGATTACAATGCTACATTAAATAGATTTCAAATAATTAGCAATAGTACTTTACAAACAATAAATGCAATTATTCCTAATGTATTAGACAGAAATGCTAACTATAACTTAAAAATAGAAAGAATAAATAATACAGTTAAATTTTACATTAATTTAATTGCTCTAGGTAATACCGAAAATCTAGTCTTCACAGCAAACAATGCACCACAAGGTGTAGCAGATTTATGGGTTATCTTAGGTCCTTCAAACGCTACTATTTCGGGATTAAAAGTTGTTAAATACCAAGCAGGTGGCAACAATATAGTTACAAATCAATGGTACTCAAAGTAACTAAAAATAACAACTATTATAAACCTGTAATTGAAATAAATCAATACAAAAAAGCACCAAACAATAGCATCACAAAAAGCACAATAAAGTTACAACAAAACAACAATGGTGTAGAAGAACAAACTGTTTTAAACGATGGTATTGCCCTTCAATTAGATGCTCAAATAGGAACTTTTTATAATTCTTCTTTAATTATAAATAATGAGGAAGCAACATTGTCAAATTTATTAAATTATAACCCATCACTAGCTGTAACCAGTACACCACAAGTAACTAATAAATTAGGAGGTACAATTGAAAACAGTGTACCAAGTAATTTTGATATGTGTTATTTGAACTATGCAATAGGAAACAATACAGGAACACTAGGCTATTCATTTTCTTTTGACGATGTAATTAGTGCTACAAACACTACAAATCCTCCAAAAGACATGCAAAATACCACTCAAATGACCCTTTACCCTACAAATAGCACCACTAGGGTTTTAGGACCATGTTTACCAGATACTGATGGTGATGGTATTTTCGATATTTACGAAAACTTAAATGCAGCTACAGGTGACACTAATCTAGCAGATGATGATACCGATAAAGACTTTATCCCAAATTATTTAGATCCTGATGATGATGGAGATGGAATATACACAGTATTTGAATTTTCCAATCCAGATGGAAACAAAGAACCATCAGATGCAAGAGATTTTGACAACGACGGTATAAAAGACTATTTAGATGTTGACGATGATAACGATGGCTATGCAACCTGGGAAACTTACGAAGGAGGTTATGGCTCAATTAACAATACCAATGCTACAGGTATAGCATACACTATAGATTCTGATAATGATGGTTCACCAAATTATTTAGACACAACAAACGGAATTTTTCCAGTTGCAGCACCTATAATTGTAAAAAATTATGTATCTTCGATTGGTGATAAACGCTATGAGTTAGCAAACCATTTAGGCAATGTACTAGCTGTTGTATCAGACAGAAAAATTTACAACTCAGAAACAAGTACTTTAGTTGCCTATACCGATTTTGAAAACTCAAAAGGAACATGGGAAAAAAGCGCAAGTGCAGAAGTAGTTACCATAGAAAATGGTCGTTTAAAAATAAGTACAGGTAAACATTTAAATGGTGCAAACGGGTATTATAACCTTACAGCAGGCGTTACATATTCTATTAGTGTAGAAGTAGATAAAACAAACTTCACAGCACCTTTAGAATTTAGTATTTGGGACGGAAATTCTAAAATGCTAGGAGATTATTTTGTAACAGCAACAGGGGTTTCAATTAATTTCACACCAGCACAAACGAAACTATACCGTTTAAACTTTAGATTAAGAGACAGTAATTATACTGGAGCAGTACAAACGTTCTTTATAGATAATGTTAAAATTTATGACACCTCAGTAAGCAATGGTATAGTATCATTAGGAATATTTAATCCAGATGTTGTGAGTTATAGCGACTACTATCCCTTTGGTCAGTTGCTTCCTAATAGGCACGGATCAAGCACAGCTTACCGTTACGGCTTCCAAGGACAAGAAAAAGATGATGAGCTTAAGGGTATTGGAAATAGTTACGATTTTGGAGCTAGGATGCATGATCCAAGAATAGGTAGATTTATAAGCATTGACCCAAAAGTGGTAACTTTTCTTTTCTATCTCCATATAGTTATGCTGCAAACAATCCAATAACATTAATAGACTCATTTGGTGAAAATCCGACAGATCCTCCCACTTATTTAACTGGTCATGAGCCATTAACCATGAATATCTTAGAAGGTTTTTTACTTCAAGAAGGCTTAAAAAAAGTTACTTATGGTCAGCTTATTGGGAGTAAATTTGACAAAAAAGTCGTTAAAGAGTATTGGGAGTGGAATAAAGCTAAAGGGCATGTTTTAGAAAAAGCTTTTTTAGATGCTTATAATTTAAAAAAGAACTATAGTATGAATAAATATGGTTCAATTCCAGATGCTGTAAGAGCTTCAAATAAAGTTGAAGCAGAAGTTAAATTATATGGTTTAACAGCTAAAACAACATATGATATTGAAAGATTTGAAGGTGGACATGTAATACAAATTGATGAAGTAAAAGCTTATGCGTCTGAAGTAAAATTCACAAGTCAAATAAAAGCACATATTTTAGCAGCTGCAAATGCCGAAAATGATGAAAGAGAAACAGCTTCAGATGAGGAAGCAGCATTTCTCACAATTGTTACTTTATCAGGCGTTAAAATTTCTGATAAAATTATAAATTATGCAACTGAAAAAAATGTTAATGTTGTACACATACAAGCGTCCTATAATCCAAGCACTGGTGAAATTGGCTTTTCAAAAGGCCAATTATTAAATGATTTATATAATATTTTAGAATATGATTCTGAAAGTACTGTAAAATCAACATTGACCAAAGATTTTATACAACAAAACCCTCAAAGTCCAGATATACCAACCAATAATTAGTCAATTAAAGTGAGAAATTTAATTTTGAGAAGATTTAATGACACAGATATTTATTTTAAAATATTTGAACATAATGAAATTGTATTGAATAAAAAAGATTTTTCCTTAATTCCTGATTTAACAGATAAATTTAAGAAAAATGTTTACAGGTATGAAAATGATTCTAATTTTCAATTTTTTATTGAATCTAAGAGTCCTTTTATACAATATGAAAGTTTTAAAAATTTAGAAGATTTAATTTTTTTTAAGAGGAATTGTTTTTTAATTAAAAATGAAGATAGTTTTTTTGCTTATTATAAAATTAGTGATATAAAAACAGAAAAATTAAAAAATCTTAAGCGGATTGAAGTTGATTTTTATGATAATGATTATAAAAAAGAATTGTTTGAAACAGAAAATAAAATTTATTTGTTAATTTATCATTTTGAAAAAAATTTGATAGGAGTTAACGTATTTGATAATATTAATGATTTAAATTATGTTGAACCATTCAAGTAAAATTATAAAAGGTTTTGTAATAGGTAGTTTTAAATATAGAAAAATAACTTCAATTTTATTACTTTTTTCTTATTTAGTGTATTTAGTTTTACTCTTAAGTTATTTTAAAGATTCTTCAAGCAATTTTTTTAAAGCTTTACCTTTATCTGTATTTATAGGTTTACTAATTGCTTTGCTAGGCTTGTTTAATATATTGAAAAATTTATTTTTCAATATATTAATAAGTTTAGTTAACACTTATTTTTTCTTTATACTTTTTTCAACTTATCTAATTTACACTAGATAAACCCCCAGCTGGTGCGAGCGTCTCTAAATAATCGGTAACAGCTACCGCGAGCTTCTAGCTCGTGGACACAAAGAATATAAAAAGCAAAAAGCAACTTTTAAACGAGTTGCTTTTGTTGTTTTATGGTGTTGTTTTAAAGGTTTAAGAAGCGTAAGCGCTTCTAGCTTTAGCGTCTCTAATCATTGCATCAAGTGTAAATAGAATATGTTCTCTATCGTTATCAGGTAGTTTTTGAATGGTTGATATTCTATTAGCAATATCTTCATCAACTAGAAATTCTGTTTTTCCCACAAGATAATCAAGCGACACATTGAAAGTGTCAGCAATTGCAGTTGCAACGTCTATAGAGGGTTTTGCTTCTCCTCTTTCATATCTACCAATTACATTTTGATGAACTCCTATTTTTTTAGAAAGTTCTTCTTGTGATATTTTTTTTTCTTTTCTTAGTTCTCCGATACGTTTTTCAAAACTCATAAGTGTAGTATTTAAACCTATTAGGTATGCTTTTGCAAATATAAAATACTTTTTTAGTTACAAAAGAACACAATTAATTTGTTTTATAAACATTAAAAGTTATTTTTGTACACGATAGTGTATAAAACAAAACTTATGAACAATCTCAACACACAAAACCCCAACCACTACATCTACGAAACCAAACACTTAAAAATAGCGATATTAGGAGGAATACGGTTCAACAATTTAGAAGCATTACGAGTAACACTTGGAATAAGCAAACAAAAGTCAGAACAAGTATTACGACAAAACATCGATTTATACACGACACAAGTATAGAA
>JAAURU010000108.1 GCA_012032075.1 Flavobacterium sp. | reverse complement strand
AGCAAATGAAGACCATTCAAGAAGAATTGGGTGGAGTTTCTTTTGAGGCTGAAATTGAAGAAATGCGTGAGAAAGCTAAAGCTAAAAAATGGAATGAAGAAGTAGCTAAACATTTTGAAAAGGAAGTATCGAAATTACAACGTTCCAATCCAAATTCACCTGATTTTGGAATTCAAAGAAATTATTTAGAATTATTTCTTGATTTGCCTTGGGGTGAATATTCGAAAGATATTTTCGATTTGAAAAGAGCACAGAAAATATTAGACAGAGACCATTTTGGTTTAGAAGATGTTAAGAAACGAATTATAGAGCACTTGGCTGTTTTAAAATTACGAAACGACATGAAATCTCCTATTCTTTGTTTTTTTGGGCCTCCTGGTGTTGGTAAAACCTCTATAGGAAAATCAATTGCAGAAGCTTTAGGTAGAGAATATGTGAGAGTTTCTTTAGGAGGAATGCGTGATGAAGCAGAAATACGCGGTCATAGAAAAACCTATATAGGAGCAATGCCTGGTAGAATTATCCAAAGCATTAAAAAAGCAAAAACTTCAAATCCAGTATTTGTATTGGATGAGATTGATAAATTATCAAGTAGTTTTAATGGTGATCCATCTTCTGCTTTGTTAGAAGTTTTAGATCCTGAACAAAATGGAGAGTTTCATGATAATTTCTTAGAAATTGGTTATGATTTATCTAAAGTGATGTTTGTTGCAACTTCAAATAGCTTGTCAACCATTCAACCTGCTTTGAAAGACAGAATGGAAATCATTAACATGTCGGGTTATACTATTGAAGAAAAAGTAGAAATTGCAAAAAAGCATTTGTTGCCAAAACAATTAAAGGAACACGGTTTAAATGCAGATGATTTACATATAGGTAAAAAACAATTGGAAAAATCGTTGTTGGTTACACTCGTGAATCAGGTGTGCGTGGTTTAGAGAAAAAAATTGCTCAAGTTGTTCGACATGCAGCAAAATCCATTGCCATGGAAGAAGAATACAATAAAACTTTAACTGAAGAGGATATTTTAGCAGTATTAAAATCTCCTCGAATGGAACGCGATAAATATGAAAATAATGAATCGGCTGGAGTTGTTACTGGTTTAGCTTGGACTTCTGTAGGAGGTGATATTTTGTTTATTGAATCTTCAATTTCAAAAGGAAAAGGAACAATGACCATGACAGGTAACCTTGGAACGGTTATGAAGGAATCAGTTACAATTGCATTGGAATATATAAAATCTAACAGTGAATTATTTGGTATTCCAAATGAAGTAATAACTAATAATAATATTCACATACACGTTCCAGAAGGAGCTACTCCAAAAGATGGACCAAGTGCTGGAATTGCAATGTTAACCTCAATGGTTTCTACATATACTCAAAGAAAAGTAAAGAAAAGCCTTGCTATGACTGGAGAAATTACGTTAAGAGGAAAAGTGTTGCCAGTAGGAGGAATTAAAGAGAAAATCCTAGCTGCAAAAAGAGCTAATATAAAAGAAATTATTCTGTGTCATGAAAATAAACGTGACATTGAAGAAATCAAGCCAGAATATTTAAAAGGGTTAACATTCCATTATGTGGATCGAATGAGCGAAGTAATTGAAATTGCGATTACCAATCAAAAAGTGAAAAATGCTAAGAAGTTAGATTAACTTCATAAATCATAAAATTAAATTCCGATTTAGAAATAAGTCGGAATTTGTTTTTATTATGTCCTTATATAATTTTATCTTCGCAAAAGCGTTTATAGCTTATACATTCAAAAATGCTTAAAAAAAGAACTGCTGTTTTCATTGTTGTTGTTTTCTACTGTTCATTATGGACAAATAGGAGGTAAATATGTATATCAATTTTTAAACTTGGCTCAATCTCCTCGTCAAGCAGCTCTAGGAGGAAAAACAGTGACAGTTGTAGATTTTGATGTGAATCAAGCCTTTTATAATCCTGCAACGATTAATCCTAAAATGAACAATCGATTAGCAGTTAACTATGGCAATTATTTCGGAGAAGTTTCTTATGGAACGGCTGCTTATGCTTATACTTGGGACCAACATGTACAGACTTTTCACGCAGGAATTAATTATATTAACTACGGAACATTCGAAGGAAGAGATGAAATAGGTAATGTAACTTCTGACTTTACTGGAAGTGAAGCGGCTTTGTCTTTTGGTTATGCTTATAATATTCCATGGACAAATACATATATAGGAGCTAATTTAAAATTGATTTCTTCAACTCTAGAATCCTATAATTCTTGGGGTGCAGCAACCGATTTAGGTTTTTGTATATCGATGATGTAAACGACATTAATTACGGATTAACAGTTCGAAATCTAGGATTCCAAATTACTCCTTACCAGGATATTCGTGAAAAACTACCATTGTCAATTGATGCTGGAGTTTCCCAATTATTAGAAAATGTGCCTATTCGTTGGCATCTTACTTTGGAAAACTTGCAACAATGGAATATTGCTTTTTCAAATCCTAATAGAGCTCAAAATACTTTAGATGGTCAAACCAATGAAGAAAAGGTGTCTTTTTTTAATAATGCCTTACGACATGTAATTATAGGAGCCGAATTATTTCCAGAGAAAGGATTCAATATTCGATTAGGTTATAATTTCAGAAGAGGACAAGAATTGAAAATATTAGACCAAAGAAGTTTTGCTGGAATTTCAGCTGGTTTTGGAATCCGTTTTGGTAAAATTAAATTTGATTATTCGTATTCTCGATATACATTGGCAGCTAGTACAAATTTATTTGGTTTAATGATAAATTTAGAATAAAGGATAAAGAGAATAGAACAAAGAAATAAATAAAGAGGATAGATTAATGATTAATATTGAGAGAGACAATACTTTTATACTTATTTTATTGATATTTGTTAATGTGTTTTTCTTCTTTATTGTTATGTTACTATGTCTTTTTTTTGAGTCCCAACTATTATTTATTGAAAAAGGGTTGTTGGTTCTGGTTTTTCATTTTGTTCTTTTTATTCATTAAAGTAAGTGTTTTGGTTAAAACGGAAAGCTTTGTTTTAAGAATATTTATGGATTTACGATAAAAGAAATTGATTTAAAAGGATAAAAGGTAAAAAGACAACATATAAACCATTACCTTCTAAGAATCTTTTGTTTTTGTTTGGCTCTAAGTATGATAAAATAATTGAAATAAAATTGGATTTAGAAAATTCAAAGAAATATAGTATAAATGGACAAATCTTTTCAAAAGCAGGATTTGAAAAATTTCTGAGACTGATTAAGTGATGTCTAGCTTAAACTAGTTAAAATTAATAATGAAAAAAATTACAATAGCAATAGATGGATTTTCGTCAACAGGTAAAAGTACATTGGCTAAACAATTAGCTAAACAATTAGGGTATGTTTATGTAGATACTGGAGCAATGTATAGAGCAGTTACTTATTTTGCTATGCAACATGGATTTATTGCCGAAAATTATTTAGATAAAGAAGGTTTGATTACTGAATTACCAAATATTAAATTAGCATTCCAATTTAATCCTAATTTAGGTTTTGCCGAAATGTATTTGAATGATGTTAATGTCGAACAACCTATTCGTACTATTGAAGTCTCTCGAAATGTAAGCCAAATAGCTGAAATATCTGAAGTAAGAGCAAAGCTAGTAGAGCAACAACAAGCTATGGGTAAAAATAAAGCCATAGTTATGGACGGAAGAGATATAGGAACAGTAGTTTTTCCAGATGCTGAATTAAAAATATTTATGAATGCATCGGCTGAAACCAGAGCGCAAAGACGTTTTGAAGAATTAGTAGAAAAAGGGCAAAACGTAACTTTTAATGAAGTACTAGAAAATGTACAACAACGCGATTATATTGATACCCACAGAGAAGATTCTCCATTAGTAAAAGCTTTTGATGCTGTTGAAATTGATAATTCAGCACTAAGCAAAAAAGAGCAGTTTGATTTAGTATTGAAATTAGTTGAAAATATATAAAAGTGATGAATATATTTTATTGTTTTAATCAATTCAATTATATAGTATTCTTAAAACAAAAATTTATCTAATTTATTAAAAATTAGTTTATTAAAAAGACTTCTCGCTCAATTACAAGAAGTCTTTCTATGATTTATTTTTTAAACCTAATATTAATGGTAGATTGATAAAATGAAACAAATTTATTCTACTAAAAGTTTGATTGTTGTATCGTTACTTTGAAGAAAATATATACCTGACGGTTTTCCTGATAAATCTATAGTTCTACCATTTCCTTGTCCAATATTACTACCTAAAATATCATAAACTATCCATTTAACATCTTTTTCTCCAGTAATGGTAAAAATTCCTTTGCTGGGATTTGGAAACACAGAAAAATGTTGTATTTTCATTATTTTCAGATAAAATATCCTCACGGGTGATTTTACTATACTTACTAAATTCATTAATTCTTTTAGTAGAGACTCTAATTTCATCAAACCACGCATATTCATCTTGATCTGGTATATATGCATCACCTGATCCACCCAAGAAACTTGATAATAAGATAGCATTTATGGTAATATTTTCCCTTTTTGTACCTTTAGGTTTGTAGTTGTTAAAAACTGTAGCATTAATAAAATCATAATTTACACCATCAACCCATCCTTCAAAGATACCATTGTTTTTGCCTGGTGATTCAAATTTGTAGTGCAATTCTATGTTGTGCCAACCAGCTTTAGCTAGATAATTAGTATATTGAAAGTTACAAATGCCATCTCCAGGTTTTACTTTTTTACCCCAAAATCTTTCCTCGTCATCTGCATTAAATTTGTTATCTGGAAGTTCCATGTAAAATTGGATTGAACCACCTTTACGCCACATAATCCTCCCTTTCCAAGTATTTTCTCTTGAGTTAAAATCTGAACCTCCAAGACTAGGAAGCTTTCCACCACACTTAGTAAAATCAAAATTATCACTAAATTTAACCCAGTAAGACACATATAAGTCTGATGACTTGAAATCATTATCTTTGAAAGTGTTTTTTAAAGGAATTCTACCATCTATGCCTGAATCAGCAGTTTTTAATTTACCTTTAGGAAATTTTACTTTGAGAGATACACCTCCAGGATCTCGACTAATTTTATAATCTACACTGGCTCTATTGCTACCAGTACTTCCGTTAGAAAAACCAATTCCATTTGCACTATTGAAGTCGGTTTTAAATTCGGTTTCAGTATAAGAATCTCCTGCTCTAAGATGATCAAAACTTATATGAAAAACATCAGTATTTAAAAGTGGGTCTTTTTTCAGTACTACATTCCTTGTTAGTGTTGATTTAACGGTTTCATATCCTAAAGCAGCTATTCGTAATTTAGTTGTATTGCTTCCGGCAATAGTGTATTTACCATTAACATCTGTTTTTTTGAAAATTGAAGGCTTATCTGCCTGACAAACTAGTGCGTTTTTAATACCTTCACCTGAGGCATTTTTTATTGTACCAGAAATGGTTTGTCCCTGACTTATTGTGCCGATACAGCACAATAAAAATAAAAGTGTTTTTTTCATAATATATGTAATTGGTTACTTTAATTGGTTTTTTTAAAAAAAGCAAGTTTTGCTCTTTCACTTTAGTATTTATTCTTTAATGAATGTTTTGGTGACTGGACTATTATTCTCAGTACTAATCATTAAAATGTAGTTGCCTGCACTTAAACTTGAAAGATCAATTGAGGAGTTGTTTGAAACTGTTTTAGATATTAATTTTAAGCCCATTAGATTGTAAATGCTAATCTCGGATTTGTTTTGACTTAATCCTGTAAGGGTAATCAAATTTTTACTTGGATTTGGATAAATAATTATTGAATCAGTTTCTTCACTACTTACTATTTCTTCATCAGTTATTCTTGCGGTGTAGCCTATACGTGATTTTGATACAATAAATTCATCAAAAAAAGCATATTCATCTTTTGAAGGGGCATCATCCTCTACATTTCCGCCAAAAAAAGTGGAAAAAAACAGTGAATTAATACCAACTCCACTTTTACTTCTAAATTGTATATTTGTATATTTGCCAACAAGTTTGCCATCTAACCAAGCTTCCATTATACCATTTTTGTTTGCTTTTGAACCAGTTATGGTATTTAGTTTATAGTGAATTTCAATATGATACCATTTGTTTCTTTTGAAAGTTGGATATACTCCACCCTCATTCCAAAAATATTGTTTTTCATTTGTAATAGGCTGATGTAAATAAAATTGTATTTTAGCTCCAAGTCGCCACATTAGTTTACCACTCCATTCTGTTTCTTTTTCGTTATCTTCAAAACTTAAACCACCAGCAAGACCTGGTAATTTACCTATGTTATTGATGAAATCAAAAGTACCGTCAAACTTCACATAATAGCTTAAATAAAGTTCTTGATAATTGCCATTTAATTTAGTTTCCCAGTTTGCACCACTGTCTTTGGTATCTGCTTTATCTTTTGGATATTTAACTTTTAGACATCTTCCACTAGGTTTAGTCGTACCAGTTTTAACAATTGTAACACGGTTTTCACCAACCCCTTTTCTTGTAAATCCATTAGCACTAGTAGTTACAAACTCTTTTTTAACTTGTTCTAAGGTATATGTTCCCAGATCACTACTATTTAGATTCTGAGAAAAAATCACTTGGCTAATTCCTGTAATTGAGTATAAAAGCCCTAAAAGTAAAATAAATTGATTTTGAATTTTTTTTTTCATAATTAATTGGTTTTTGGTTTAATAATAGTTGAACAAATGTTTTTTTTCGACACATAACTTTTAATCATTTTTCAATTACATACGAAAACTAAAATTTAGTTAATCGATTGCATAGTTTTTATTTGAAAAAGGAATTTAAAAATGTATTTCTTCATAAATATGTTTAATGCAACTTTAACTAAAACGGGAATGATATCGTGATGATTTTTTTGTATCGAAGATAATAAGAACGTAAAATTAATTTTTAAATGAAATTTTAATCAGTTTGAATAATATTAAAACAAATTATTTTTGATTTTCTTTATTAATCTATATATAAGATGATTTGTTTTATAAGAACCTAGCTGAATAAATATTGTAGAGGTAAAAGTATTTTCAAAATAGATGCTAAGCAAAAAAGTTTACTTCATTTTCATGAATTTGAAGAAAATTGATATTGTAAAATATATATTACACTAGACTTTTTTATTTGTAATCTGAAGATTTTATTTTAGTAAAAGCTTTGTGTATTCTACAATCTTTAATGATTATTTGTTTTATAATTTTTAAAGTAAATAAATTTATACATGTACTATCAAAAAAAGTAATATAAAAAGTGTTTAATGATTTTTGATGCTATAATATTTCCTTTAATTGTTTAATAACAAAAATTATTTCTTGATTTATTAATAAATATTTAAAAATAAAGATGAGAAATAATTATAATTATATATATTTTTTTTATTAACTTGTAATTTATAAAATAAGCAATTTGGTAAAAAAAACATTTTTTTTACTGACAGTTTCATTAAATAGTTGTCAATAAAATAAGTTGGCATTATTAATTAAAGAATCACATTCAATTTAATAACTAAAATATATGAAAAAACTTTACTATTTAGTACTTCTATTATTAAGTCTTAAAGCATTATCTCAAAATGTTGAGTCTACAAAAGCACTTATGAAAAAAAGTTATGATGAATTGATAAATGAATATTTTAATAATTTAGATAATAAACCTAATGCCGATAAAATAATAAGTGCCTACTTAAAAAAAGCCAAAATAGATAATAACACTGTAAAAATAGCATATGGTTATTTTAACATATCATATTATAATCCAAATGCAATAAAATCAATGGTTTATATGGATAGTATGTTTGCTTATTCAAAAAAAATTAATCACAGCGGTTTTCCTGCTATGGGTTTTGTTTATAAGGCACGTATATATTCGGCTAATGGTTTAATCAATAAATGTTTGGATGAGATATTTGATTGCATATAAGGAAGCCAAAAAAAGAATGATGCAGGTGTGTTAAATATGATAAATACAGAAATTTCTCAAGTAAAAATAGAATTAGGTCAATATGAGGAAGCAATTGAAATACTAAAAGAAACTTCAAAATATGAATTGAATACAAAAAGAATATATGATTACTGTTTTAGTTTAATTTTATTAGCCGATGCTTTAATTTTACAAAATAAGTATGATGAAGCCTTAACAACATCCCAAAAAGGATTTGCTACGGCATTAAAATATAATGATGTGCCATATCAGCACACCTTTAAACTTCTAATTAGTATTTGTGAATTTTATAAAAAAAATATAATGAATCTATTAGTGGTATTCAAAAAGTACTGCCGTTCTTCGTTAAATCAAAATTTAAGACTGAAATTTCTGTCTCATATCAATTTCTTGGAAGAAGTAAGTTTGCAATTGGAGAAAAAGAAGAGGCTATTTTATATTTGAAAAAAGTAGATAGTCTTTTTAATATTGATAATATTTTTGATATTAAAATGATACCTTGCTATGAAATTTTAATTGATTTTTATAAAGCAAATGGTGATGATAAAAAACAGTTATTCTATATTGAACAATTACTCAAAGGGGAAAAAAAAATACGTGTCAATAATAAATATTTTTCTAAAAGAATTAAAAATGAATTTGATATACCACAGTTATTATCTGAAAAGCAAAAAC
Source organism: Flavobacterium sp. (assembly GCA_012032075.1). Classification (GTDB taxonomy): domain Bacteria; phylum Bacteroidota; class Bacteroidia; order Flavobacteriales; family Flavobacteriaceae; genus Flavobacterium. The sequence continues at coordinate 713 of JAAURU010000108.1, read as the reverse complement.
TAATAACTCAATTAGAAAATGACGTTCTCTTTGATCGAAATAAAAAATTTGCATTAGGCTTCATTGCTATTTTTTGTTTGTCCCTATCGTTATATTATTACAGTAGGCAAAAAACGTTTTAAGCGCAATTATGAAAAACTCTTGCAAAATCCATCTGAAAACTTGTCTGTTGTGAAACAAGTGGTAAGTAAAACGGTCAAAGATTTGCCAACTCAAATAGTAGAGGAATTATTAGAAAAGCTAATTGCGTTTGAAGATAAAAAAGGCTTCCTTGAAAAAGATTGTTCAGTAAATACTATAGCTGAAATGTTTAAAACTAATCAAAATTATTTATCTCGTGTTGTAAATGCTAAAAAAGGTATGGCTTTTAATTTGTACATAAGCAACTTACGTATTGACTATGCTATTGAAAGACTTAAAAGTGATGTTAAGTTTCGTTCTTATACCATTGAAGGAATAGCGCATACTATAGGATTTAGTAGTGCAACAGGTTTTGCTAATGCATTTTATGCTAAAACAGGAATAAAACCTTCTTACTTTATCAAACAATTAAATAATACAACGCTTATAGTAGATTAATTACTTTCTTGAAGTAAATCAAATAAGAAATTATTTCTTGGCTTGAATTTGTTTTCCAAGCAAAATATAATATAAATCTAATTTCTAATATAAATTTAATTTTTTAAAAAGTTTGATTTTAAAGGACTATTTAG
>JAAURU010000107.1 GCA_012032075.1 Flavobacterium sp. | reverse complement strand
CTTTTGAAATGTCTTTTGGTGTATAAATGGCTGTAAATAATTTTGTACCATCTCGCATGGGAACATAAACTTCTTTTTTGTCAAATTTTGAAGCAATATCATCTTGTGAAAAAGCAGAAAGTGATAAAAATAAAAGTAAAATTTTTAATAGAGTTTTCATTTTTTTATGTTGGTTTTTTATTTTTCTCCCCGAAGATATTGTCTTTTTTTAAATTTATTAAAGAGATAGAATGTGATTTTTTAAAATATTTTCAAAATATTGCGTTAATTGTTAAACCAAAGCGAATTAAAAGACGGTGTTTCTTTTTACTTTTGCTTAAAATTAATTTGCTATTGTGATTTTTAAAAATTTTAAGATTTTACTTTATTCTAGTAGTTTTTATCCAATCTTACATGAATATTAATGCTCAATCTATGATTGAATTTACTGTTTCAAAAAAAAACGAGGTTACTTATATAGGTGAAGAATCTAAAAAAGCTGCTCAAATTCTTATTGATAATCTAAACAAAATTACTAACGGTAAATTTTATATAGATACTGAATCTCAAAACGTAACGTTTTCACTTTCAATTAATGAAGTATTAGAAGAAAATACTTTCAAAATTTATAGTGATGATAAAATAATTTATCTAGAAGGTTCTTCGGTTAAATATTTAAGATATGCAGTTTATACCTTATTAGAAACTTGGGGTTTTAGGAAATTCTCCTCAAAAGATATGTATATTCCTGAAGTGAAAAAATTAAGTTTTCCAAAGCGTTTTACTAAAATATACAAACCTTCTTTCGATTATAGAGCTGTTTTTTATCCAGATGGTTATGATGAAGATTTTAGAGATTGGCATAAATTAGATTGGCACACAAATGATTTTGGATTGTGGGGTCATTCTTTTGATAAATTACTTTCTCCAAAAGAGTATTTCAAAACACATCCAGAATATTTTGCACTTTATGAAAAAAAGCGTCGACCAGAATCTTTATGTATGACAAATGAAGATACATTTGCTATTGTTATTTCAAAATTGGAAAAGTTTATTAAAGAAAATCCAGTGCAATTTTATTCGGTTAGCCAAAATGACGATGTAATTTATTGCGAATGTTCAAAATGTAAAGAATTAAATAAAAAACATGGTGGTCCACAAGGTTCTTTATATTGTTTTATCAATAAAATTGCTGCCAAATTTCCGAAAAATAAGATAGTAACATTAGCCTATTTACATACTTATAAACCTCCAATTGATCTTGAAATTGAACCAAATGTCTATACATTGTTTTGTCCAATTGAAGAAAGCAGAGGTAAATCTTTTGTTACCCAAAATAATCCAAGTTTCTTAAATCCGCTAAAAGGTTGGAAAGAAACGGCTTCCAATTTATTTGTTTGGGATTACACCGTGCAGTTTTCGAATTATATGTCGCCTTTTCCAAATCTTCACACTTTTGCAGACAATTATAAATTACTTCAAAATAATAAAGTAAAGGGAGTATTTGCTCAAGGTTATGCTGATGTTTCTGGAGATTTTTCAGAATTAAGACAATATTTGATTGCTAAATTACTTTGGGACACTACTATAGATATTGATAAAACTACCGATGATTTTTTAAGAGGTTTTATGGGAAATCGGCAGTTTATATAAGAGAATATTTAGATGAGTTGACCAAAAATCAATTGGCAAACGATCAATTTTTAGATATCTATTCTGGTCCATATCAAGCTAGGAATACTTTTCTAACAACTGAAAACATGGATAAGTATGACAAAATTCTAGAAGAAGCGGAAACCACTGAACAAAAGAATACTGAAATACTAAACCGGATTAAAAAATTAAGATTAGCCTTGGAATTTGTCCATTTTGAACAATCAAAATTTTACGGGAAAGACAAACACGGAATGTTTATTGAAGATGAAAAAGGGAATAAAATTGTAAAAAAGGGACTAACAGAACGGGTTCAAAAATTTTCAGAAGCCTCTCAAGAATTAGGAATTTATGAACTAAGTGAAGGTGGTTTGTCTCCAAAAGGATACTATGAAGAATGGTTGAAAATTTGTAAAAACGCAACCAATCATTTAGGGGGAAATTTGAAAGTAAATTATATAGAAACTCCAGAAAAGGATTATCAAGGAAAAGGAAGCTATTCGCTTGTGGATGGTGTTCGTGGTTATCACGATTTTAATATCAACTGGATTGGTTGGTATGGTAAAAATCCAGAGTTTGAATTGGTAACTAATAATTTAAATTTCAAAAAACTACGTATAAACTTTTTGGAAGACCAAAGACATTGGATTTTTAAACCAAAAGAAATCATAATTTCAGGTTTAGAAAATAAGAAATGGAAAACAATAACGACCTATAATTTTGATGCTTTTGAAGAAGATTACATAATTAGTATTTTACCATGGCAATCGCAAGAATTTAATTTTAAAAAATTTTCAAAAATCAAAATCAAGATAATAAATCACAACGAATTACCCTCATGGAGATATCGAAAAAATAAAAAGTGTATGATAATGATTGATGAAATTGAGTTGTATTAGAAAAGCTAAAGTAACTTTCCTATTTTTGAAAAATGAAATTATCGGTAATTATTCTTAATTATAATGTGCGCTATTTTTTGGAGCAATGTGTTCTTAGTGTTCAAAAAGCATTGGAAAACATTGATCCCAACGCTTCTGGAGAAATAATTGTAATTGATAACAATTCTTCTGACGATAGTTGTCAAATGATGAAAAGTCGATTTCCTAATGTTAAGTTGATTGAAAACAAATCAAATTTGGGGTTTCCCAAAGGAAATAATATAGGTGTAGCAAAAGCCAAAGGTGAATACATATGTATTTTAAATCCAGATACAGTAGTTTCTGAAAATACTTTTACTAAAATACTGAACTTTTGTCACACTGAGCCTGTCGAGGTGCTGAATACTGGAATCATTGGTTGTAAATTAATAGATGGAACAGGAAATTTTCTTCCCGAAAGTAAAAGAGGAGTGCCAACACCGTGGGTTGCTTTTACCAAGATTTTCGGATTGTATAAAATTTTTCCAAAATCGAGTTGGTTTACTAAATATTATGCCCAAAATATCTCAGAAAATGAATCTGGAAAAGTGGATATTCTCGTTGGTGCTTTCATGATGATGAAAAGGAGTCTTTACCTTGAAGTAGGTGGATTTGATGAAGAATGTTTTATGTATTCCGATGATATTGATTTGAGTTATATGGTACTTCAAAAAGGGTATCAAAATTATTATCGTGCTGACACAACTGTAATTCACTACAAAGGAGAAAGCACAGTAAGAGATGGAACGTATATGAAGCGCTTTCGAGAAGCAATGCAATTTTTTTATAAAAAACATTTCAAAAAGTCAGTAGTATTTGATTTTATGATGAAATTGGGCAGTTTTGCTTTCGCACTTTTAAAAAAGAACCAACAAAAAGAAGTCTCAAAGAAAATTGATAAATATGTGGTGTTTACTAAAAAGGATATAACCTTAGAATTGGGTAAACCAACAACTTATTTGAATGCTTTTGAAAAGTTTAAAAATGAAGCTAAAATAAATACTGAAATTATATTGATATTGATGATTCGGTAACCAAGAAATTGTTAATTTTATGCAATTATATAAGAATCAAAATCTTACTTTTAAGAATTATATACCAATGTCAAATTATATAATAGGGAGTAATAGTTCTAATGATAAAGGGCAAATAAAATTATTGTAAATAATAGTAGATTCTTTATAAATACATCTAAATTTTATTATTTTTGCAAAACAAATACAAAAACACAACTTTAGTTTAAAGATATGGCAAAGTTTGAATTGAAATTACCTAAAATGGGAGAAAGTGTTGCAGAAGCAACAGTGACCAACTGGTTGAAAAAAGTTGGTGATACCATAGAAATGGATGAAGCAGTACTTGAAATCGCTACTGACAAGGTAGATAGTGAAGTGCCGTCTGAAGTTTCTGGAACACTTGTGGAAATACTTTTTAATGTGGATGATGTTGTAAAAGTAGGTCAAACCATTGCGATTATTGAGACAGAAGGAAGTGGAGAAGTAGCTCAAGAAGAAAAAGTTGAGATTCCAGTTGCTGAACTGGAAAAAACAATAGAACTAGCAAAAGAAACGGTAGCTTCAGTTGAAGTTGTTCAAGATTTTTCTCCCGAAGTTTCGGGATCAGATAAATTCTTTTCTCCTTTGGTAAAAAACATTGCTAAAGAAGAAGGTATTTCTTTAGAAGAACTTGAAAAATAAAAGGGTCTGGTTCTGCTGGTCGTGTTACTAAAGAAGATATTTTAAGCTATATCGAAAATAGAAATTCGCAACCTATTGTTGAAAAATCTCCAGTTGTTGAAAAACAAAAACCAGCAGCTCCAGTTAATTCTCAAGAATTGGCTACAGTTGCTCCAGTTTCTGTAAATGGTGGAGATGAGATTGTAGAAATGGACAGAATGAGAAAGCTGATTTCAAAATACATGGTAGAATCTGTACAAACTTCTGCTCATGTGCAATCATTTATTGAAGTTGATGTAACTAATATCGTAAAATGGAGAGATAAAGTGAAAGGAACTTTCGAAAAAAGAGAAGGTGAAAAATTAACGTTTACTCCTATTTTTATGGAAGTGGTTGCCAAAGCGATTAAAGATTTTCCTGGAATTAATATTTCTGTTGAAGGTGATTATATCATTAAAAAGAAAAATATCAATTTAGGAATGGCTGCAGCTTTACCAAACGGAAATTTAATTGTTCCTGTAATCAAAAATGCAGACCAATTAAACCTTGTAGGTATGGCTAAAACAGTAAATGATTTAGCTAATAGAGCAAGAACAGGAAAATTAAAACCAGATGATACACAAGGAGGAACATACACTGTAACTAATGTAGGTACTTTTGGTTCTGTTTTTGGGACACCTATTATCAATCAACCACAGGTTGGAATTTTAGCACTTGGAGCTATTCGCAAAGTACCTGCAGTTATCGAAACTCCAGAAGGAGATTTTATTGGTATTCGTCAAAAAATGTTTTTATCACACTCTTATGATCATAGAGTAGTAGATGGAGCACTTGGTGGAAGCTTTGTAAAACGAGTAGCTGAATATTTAGAAGCTTGGGATATAAATAGAGATATATAATAAGTAAAAATTAAACTTTAATGAAGCTTAAAAATTGATTTTTTAGGCTTTATTAATATAATATATACTACTTTTACTTCAAATTATAAAGTATGAAAAATACATTTTTGTTATTTCTTTGTTTAGCTGTTTATGGATTTGTCCAAGCGCAAGATATTTCTTATGGTTTAAAAGGTGGTTTAAACTTGTCTTCAGTGGATGGTTTATCATCGCCCAAAGTTGGATTTCATGTGGGAGGTTTTGTAAATTTTGATTTAAAAAGTAAGTTTTCAATTCAACCAGAATTATTATTTTCTATAGATAATGGAGTTTATGAGTATACTGGTAATTTTGAAGGTATTGTTCCTTATAGTTATAAACAAGATGTTAACACGTCTAGTCTTAATTTTCCAATACTTATTAATTATAGTTTTACAGATAAATTTGCTCTAGAATTTGGTCCTCAATTAGCATATTTGTTCAAAGCAAATTCTAAAAATTCTGTAACTTTCCCCTTTGTTTCAGGAAGTCTTTCTTCAGATGTCGATATGAGTAATAATTCTCAAACTATTTCTTCAACTATAGATGGTGCTAGAGATGCTATAGTAGTTCAACATGATTATGAATTGAACAAACTTAATTTTAGTCTAAACATAGGGACTAGTTATAAACTAACTGAAGCTTTATTTGTTCAAGCAAGATTAAATCTTGGATTAACTAATTTTACAGAAAATGCTAATTTCTTAGCAGGAAGAGATGTAGTTGATAATGAAATAGGAGATCCAACAAGAATAGGAGAAACCTTGAAATTATCCAGTTTCCAAATTTCTTTGGGATATAAGTTTTAACAAATATATTTATTTACATTTTAAAAGTCGTCTTAATATAATACGACTTTTGTACTTTTGTTTATATTAAAAACAAAACAAACAATGGAATTAAAACTCAATAGACCTATTTGCTTTTTTGACCTTGAAACTACTGGAATTGACGTAGCTAGAGATAGAATTGTAGAAATATCTGTTTTTAAGGTTTTCCCAAATGGAAACAAAGAGAGTAAAACTTGGTTAGTAAACCCTAAAATTCCTATTCCTCCTCAAACTACAGCGGTTCACGGAATTACAGATGAAAAGGTTGCCAATGAGCCTACGTTTAACGAATTAGCTCCACATGTTTACAACATGATTAAAGATTCAGATTTAGCTGGTTTTAATTCTGACCGATTTGATATTCCATTATTGGCTGAAGAAATGTTAAGAGCTGGAGTTGATTTTGATATGAAAAATAGAGTTTCAGTTGATGTGCAAACCATTTTTCATAAAAAAGAAGAACGTACTTTGAGCGCAGCCTATAAATTTTATTGTAACGAAAGTTTAGAAAACGCACATAGTGCAGAAGCTGATACCATGGCAACTTACGAGATTCTTAAAGCTCAGTTGGACAGATATGACGATCTAGAAAATGATATTAAAGTTTTATCAGAATTCACAACAAGAAAAAAAACAGTCGATTTTGCAGGTTTTATAGTTTTAAATAAAGAAGATAAAGAGGTTTTTTCATTCGGTAAACATAAAGGAGTACTAGTAGAAGAAGTACTAGAGAAAGAACCAGGTTATTTTAGTTGGTTGCAAAATGCCGATTTTCCTTTATACACTAAAAAAGTGCTTACTGGAATTAAACTTAGAAAATTGAATACTAAATAAGTGAATTGTGATAAGTGATAAGTGACAAGTCAAAAGGTTTTTACAAATAACCAATTACTTATCGCTAATTACTAATCACTAATTACTAATCACTAAAAAAAATGAAAATAATCTGTATAGGTCGCAATTATGCAGACCATATTTCCGAATTAAATAGTGAAAGGCCTTCAGAACCTGTTATTTTTTTAAAACCAGAAACCGCTGTTTTACCAAAAAAACACCTTTTTATATTCCCGATTTCAGTAATGATCTCCATCACGAAGTTGAGGTTTTAGTAAAAATTTGTAAAGTTGGAAAGCATATTAGTCCAAAATTTGCTCATAAATACTTTGAAGAAATAGGACTCGGAATCGATTTTACAGCCAGAGATTTACAAAACGCATTAAAAGAAAAAGGATTGCCATGGGAAAAAGCCAAGGCATTTGACCATTCAGCGATTATTGGTAGCTTTTTACCGAAAAAATCGTTTTCGTCTTTAGAAAATATTAACTTTGAATTAAGGAATAATAGTACAGTTTTACAAACTGGAAATACTTCTTTAATGCTCTGGAAAATTGATGAAATCATTGCTTATGTTTCTCAGTTTTTTACATTGAAAAAAGGGGATGTTATTTTTACAGGAACACCAAAAGGAGTTGCTGCTGTGAAATCAGGAGATGTTTTAGAAGGGTATTTAGAAAATAATCAAGTGTTTAAAATTCAAGTTAAATAAAATACTATGGCATTACAATACAATTTAGCAAAAGTGTATGAAATTTCTGAGAATGATATTGAGTTTGCACTTCAAATTGTAAATCTATTTCTTTCAGAAGTTCCAGATGAAATCAAATCTATAAAAGTAGGTATTGAAGAAAAGGATTATTCAAGAACTTATGCAGCTGCTCATAAAATAAAGCCGTCATTAGATTTATTAGGAATGGATTTGGCTTATGAGGAAAATATTCAAATCATGACTTGGGCAAAGTCTGAAGGAAAGAAAAAAGACATAAAAGAAGTTTACAAATCTTTAAAAGAAAGAGTAGATTTAGCTATTAAAGAACTTAAAAAGGACTTTAAAATATAATCCATACTACTTTTATGAAAGCCTCAATTATTACCATTGGTGATGAGATTCTTATTGGTCAAATCGTTGATACAAATTCTTCTTACATAGCTAAAGCACTAGATAAAATTGGTGTTTCAACGCACGAAATGCTCTCTATTTCAGATGACAAAAAGCACATACTAGATACTTTTATTACTTTACAAAATAAGGTTGAAGTTGTAATTATTACTGGAGGTCTTGGTCCAACAAAAGATGATATTACAAAAAAAACATTTTGTGAGTATTTTGATGATACGCTAGTTCAAGACGAAACGGTTTTACAACATGTTATAGATTTAATTGAAGGTTTTTACAAAAGACCAATCACTCAAATTAATAAAGAACAAGCTCTAGTTCCTTCAAAAGCAAGAGTGCTATTCAATAAAATGGGAACTGCTCCAGGTATGTGGATGCAAAAAGAAAATACTATTTTTATTTCACTTCCAGGTGTTCCTTACGAAATGAAATACCTTATTGATGAAGTTATAGTGCCTTTATTGGTTACCCAATTTAAGCGTCCTTACATTATTCATAAAACCATAATGACTTATGGAAGAGGTGAAAGTTTAATAGCGGAAGAAATTGAAACTTGGGAAGATAATTTACCGTTCTTTATTAAATTAGCTTATTTACCAGCTCCAGGAAGAGTAAGATTGCGATTAACTGCAAGAGGTGAAGATGAAGAAAAATTAAATGAAGCTTTAGGTAACCAAATTCAATTATTACATCAATTAATAGGAGATATAATTGTTGGTATTGATGAAGAAGAGTCAATTGAAGTTGTATTTGGCAAACTATTAAAAGATAAAAAACAAACATTATCATTAGCTGAAAGTTGTACTGGTGGAAAAATTGCGCAAACAATAACTACAGTTTCGGGAGCTTCTAATTTTTTAAAGGAGGAATAGTTTGTTATGCAACTGAAAGTAAAATAAATCTTTTAGGAGTTGATGAAAAATTGATAGAAGAATTTTCTGTAGTAAGTGAACAGGTAGCTAAAAGTATGGCTTTACAAGCACAAAAAAAGTTTAAATCTGATTATGCTATTGCTACCACAGGAAATGCAGGGCCAAATAAAGGAGATTCACAGGTAGAAATAGGGACAGTTTTTATTGCCTTAGCTACTCCTAACGAGGTTTTTGTAGAAGAATTTAACTTTGGTCAACCAAGAGAAAAAGTTATAGATAGAGCAGTAAATAAAGCTTTTGAAATAATACATAAAGAAATTTTAAAAAATTAATAAAAAAGACTCAAATTATTGAGTAATAGTAAAAATACTTACCTGTAAAGTAGGCATGGTATTTTGTGCAAATAGTACCAATACAGAAATGATTCAATTTAAAGAAAAAGCAATCAAGCAAGGCGAAAATGTCGGTGTCGGTTTATTAGATTATCCAGTGTTGATGGCAGCCGATATTTTACTTTATGATGCCGATAAAGTACCAGTCGGGGAAGACCAAAAACAACATTTAGAATTAACTCGCGATATTGCCGCTAGGGTTAACGATAAATTCGGCAAACCTCAAGAGCCAGTTTTAAAAGTACCAGAGCCTTTGATTCGCGCTGAAGGTGCTAGGGTAATGAGTCTGACTGAT
>JAAURU010000106.1 GCA_012032075.1 Flavobacterium sp. | reverse complement strand
CATCTATTATTTTTGCGTCACTAATTAAGTTCAAAGGTTTGTTAAATTTCATTCCACCATCTATGTAGGCATTTAAATAAATTTCATCTCCATTCTTATAAAGTTTAAGATTATATTTATAGTAATCATTTCTATTCGTACATATTTGTCTGAATTGAAAGTAATACTTATTGTCATAAATTACTAAAAAATCATTTTCTCCATAGTCGGTTATAATTTTACCATTTGATTTTCCTTCAAACACAATTTTAGAAAATTTATTATTGAATATTTCTTCATCATTTTCTCTGTTTATGGTATAATAACCTTGATAAATTATTACTTTTTCAACATCAAGATTGTTTTCAGTTTGTACTTTAATTGAAGTAAGGTCTATTATTTTTATTCGCTGATTTATTTTAAAAAACAAGAAGATTGAAATAATAATTGTGCTTAAAATCAATATCCATTTTTTTTCCTTTTTTATTCATAATCTCTTATAATAAGTTGCACCAAAAAAAACATCATTACTAAATAATTTATAATTGTAATCAAAAATAACTCATTTTACTATAGTAATAAAATAAAAAATGCCCTGAGAAATATCTCAAGGCACTTTCGTCAAACCAAATTTCGCTAAAAATTAAAATTGCGCTACTTCAGTAGAATCTTTCATCGCTGTGGTTGAAGATCTATTGTTGGTAACGGTATTTTGAACCGCATCAAAGTAGGTTGTCCCTACAAAGCCTTGGTGTTTTACTGCTTTGAAGCCGTCTTTTTGTAAAGCAAATTCTCTTTCTTGTAACTCAGAGTAACCTGCCATTCCTCTTTCTTTATACGCTTTAGATAATTCAAACATACTTGTATTTAAAGCATGGAAACCAGCTAAAGTGATGAATTGGAATTTATAACCCATTGCAGCTAAATCTTCTCTAAAAGTTTCCATTTCTGCAACCGTTAATTTGGCTGCCCAGTTGAAAGAAGGCGAACAATTGTATGCCAACATTTTTCCTGGATATTTTGCATGAATAGCATCTGCAAATTGTTTGGCATATTTTAAATCGGGATTGCTAGTTTCCATCCAAATTAAATCCGCGTAAGGTGCATAACTTAATCCTCTGTCAATTCCTTGTTCAATTCCTGCATTAACATAGAAGAAACCTTCACTTGTTTTTTCACCTGTAATGAATTTTGCATCTCTTGGATCGATATCACTTGTTAATAAGTTAGCAGCATCAGCATCAGTACGCGCTACAATTAATGTTGGTGTTCCCATAACATCTGTTGCTAATCGTGCAGCTACCAATTTGTTGATAGCTTCTTGTGTAGGAACCAATACTTTTCCACCTAAGTGACCACATTTTTTGCAGAACTTAATTGGTCTTCAAAGTGAACTCCAGCCGCACCAGCATCAATCATTGATTTCATCAATTCGAAGGCATTCAAATTACCTCCAAAACCAGCTTCTGCATCGGCAACGATTGGCACTAAATAATCTTTTCTGTCTTTTTCTGCTGTTTGATTTACTACCTGAATTTGGTCGGCTCTCAATAAAGCATTGTTTATTCTTTTTACTACAAGAGGAACACTATTTGCAGGATATAAAGATTGATCTGGGTACATTTCTCCAGCTACATTTGCATCTGCAGCTACTTGCCAACCACTTAAATAAATTGCTTCTAAGCCAGCTTCCACTTCTTGAATTGCTTGATTTCCAGTTAAAGCTCCTAATCCAGCAACGAAATCTTGGCTATTTAGTTTTTTCCAAAGTTTCTCAGCACCTAATTTTGCAATACTATGCTCAATTTTGTACGAACCTTGTAATTTTACTACTTCTGCAGCGGTGTAAGGTCTTTCAACACCTTTCCATCTTTCGTTTGTTAACCAATCTGTTACTAATTCCTGAATTCTTGTTTCTTGTGTCTTCATTATTGTATTTATAAGGGTTGTGTTATATGTATTTGTATCCTAAAATGGTTAAAAAGTCAATAAAATTACCGTTGACCACTAAAATGTCTAATAGTTGTTCTGCCAATTTATATTGGTTTTTTCATGATTTTCATCACCAACAAGGTTTCTAATTTTCTCATATTCTTCCATCGCAATTTTTTCGTAATAGCTTTCCGTTAATCTTTTACCATTGTCAAGTACAACAGAGTTGCGTAACCATTGCCATAGTTGAGAGCGAGAAATTTCAGCGGTTGCAGCATCTTCCATCAAATGATTTAAAGCAGCAGCACCTTGGCCATTTAACCACGAAGCAATATATAATACTGAAATGTTGATATTTTTACGAAACACCTTCTTCAGTTATAGTTCCTTGAGGCACTTCTAATAAATCAGCCTCTTTTATGTTTAATTCGTTACGTTTTACATGGATTTGATTTTTTGTTGGCATGTTTTCATTAAAAATCTTCATGGCAACTTCCACTAAATCGGGATGCGCAACCCAAGTACCATCATGACCGTTTTTGACCTCTCGTTCTTTATCGGTTTTCACTTTATTAAAAGCAATTTCATTAGCTGTTTCATCGTTTTTAATAGGAATTTGAGCAGCCATTCCACCTATAGCATGAATATTTCTTTTATGACATCTTTGGATAACCAATTCAGAATAGGCTTTCATAAACGGACTTGTCATAGTAACTTGATCTCTATTTGGCACTAAGAAATGATCATTGTTTCTTAACTTTTTGATATAAGAGAAAATATAATCCCAACGTCCACAATTCAAGCCTACTATATGATTTCTTAATTCATAAATGATTTCGTCTAATTGAAAACTTGCTGTAATGGTTTCTACCAGAACCGTTGCTTTTAATGTTCCTTTCTTAATATCTAAATATTCTTCAGTGAATTCAAAAACTTCATTCCACCATCTAGCTTCTAAATAATGTTCTAATTTTGGCAAATAGAAATAAGGAGCGGTTTGGTTTTTTGCTAATTCTTTATGATTGTGAAAGACATACAATCCAAAATCAACTAAAGAACCTGATGTTTCTTCCTCATTTATTAAAATATGCTTTTCATTCAAATGAATCCCTCTTGGTCTCACTAATAAAACAGCAGTCTCTTCATTTAATTTGTATTCTTTATTTTTCTTTTCATCAAATAAGTAAATCGTTTTATTAACAGCGTCTTTTAAATTTTGTTGACCATTCATTAAGTTTGACCAAGTTGGTGAAGTACTGTCTTCAAAATCGGCCATAAAAGTTTTAGCACCAGAATTTAATGCGTTTATGACCATTTTTCTATCAACTGGTCCAGTAATTTCAACTCTTCGGTCTAATAAATCTTCTGGAGTTGTACCTGCGAACCAATCTTTTTCTCTAATGTCTTTTGTTTCTTTTGGGAAACAAGGCAATTCACCATCATCAAATTTTTGTTGTTGTACTTTTCTTTCTTCAAGAAGTGAAATTCTCTTTTTATTGAACTTGTCATGCAATTCAGTTAAAAAAAGAATAGCATCTTCAGTCAATATGTTTGGAAAGGTTTCACTTATTCCATCTTTTAATTGGAATGTTTTGTTTGCTGTTTCTAATTGATTTTCCATGACTTAATGTTTTTGTTGGTACAATATTATAAAAAAGTTTTTTACAAAACAAGCGAACGTACGCTAAATTTTAAAAAAATTCTTTTTTTGTTGTTTTGAAAAATAGCGTATCTTTGAAATTATGAATTTAGAAAGAGATTATATTAAGTTGATTTTCGGGCTGAAACTCAAGCAGACTCGAATAAATAAGAATTTGTCATTATTTGGTTTAGCGAAAATTTCAGGCTTATCGAAATCCTATTTGAATGAAATAGAAAAAGGGAAAAAATATCCGAAAACAGATAAAATCATTCTTTTATCTGAAAAATTAGAGGTTCCTTATGATAATATGGTGTCTTTAAAGTTGGATAATCATCTAGCACCTATTGGAGAAATCCTAAATTCTGGCATCTTAAAAGAAATTCCGTTGGATATTTTTGGAATTGAAGAAAGTGATTTGATTGATATTATTGCGAATGCTCCTGCAAAAGTAAATGCCTTTATTAGTACGATTATTGAAATTGCCCAACATTATAATTTATCAAGAGAGAGCTTTTTCTTGGCTTCTTTACGTTCGTATCAAGAAGCACAGAACAACTACTTTGATGATTTAGAACAAAAAGTACTTGATTTTGCAAAAGCTTTTCATATTGATTTAGAGGCTGAAATTTCTTTAGAAGAATTAAAATCGGTTTTAGTAGAAGAATATAATTATAAGATTGAAGATTTAGTTTTCAATGAACATAACGAATTAGGAGATTTGCGTTCGATTTTTGTTGCCAAAAGTAAAACCTTACTAATTTCTACTGATGTTGATGATTCGCAGAAAGCCTTCATATTTGCCAAAGAAATTGCCTATAATTATTTAGCCATTGAAGAACGATTATATACGTTTAGTTGGATAAAATTTGAAAACTTTGATCAAGTTTTAAATAATTTCTATGCTTCTTATTTTGCAGGTGCTTTATTGTTACCAAGAAAAAAGATGATTGATAAACTAAATGTTTTTGTTGCCAAAGAAAATCCAAAACCACAAGAGTTCGTGCAATTAATAACCGATTTTAAAGTTTCTCCTGAATCGTTTTACCAAAGATTAACGAACCTTTTACCAAAGGATTTCCAACTGAAGAATTTATTTTTCTTACGAATGTCGCACAAAATAGGAAGTGATAGTTATAAGATTAAGAAAGAATTGCATATTACTAACCAACAAGAACCACATGCTAACGAGATGAACGAGCATTATTGCAGAAGATGGGTTTCAGTTCGAACTATGGTAGAATCGTTGAAACAGAATAAAGACCATTTCTTTGATGCACAAATTTCGTGTTATGAAAATAGTAATAATGAATATCTAGTATTTTCGTCAGCAACTCCAGATCCTTTTAAGAAAGATCATATTCGAAGTATTTCTGTAGGGATTTTAATTACACCAACCTTAAAAAAGAAGTTTAATTTTATTGATAACGAATCTTTAGTAAAGCAAGTTGTTGGAGTTACCTGCGAAACCTGTGCGGTTAAAGATTGTTTGCAAAGAGCAGCACCACCAGTGCAATTAGAACAAAAAATCCGTAATGAAAATACGGATTTAATTGTGAAGAAATATATGGAGAAGTATGGTTAAAGTAATTTAAGATATGTTTTATTCGTTTGTCAGTCTGAGCTTGTCAAAGACCACTAAAAAGAGATGAATTTTTTAATCTACCCATTTATAATATCTCGCTCCTAGTAAATTTGGATTCTCCTTTTCAATAGAATCTAGAATCCATTCATTTTTAGGAGTTCTTACACTTGTTTTTTGTTCTTTTTTATGCAGCTTTTCATAAGTCTCAAAATCAATTTCGTGACTTTGTTCTAAAGTTTCGAAAAGTTGGGTTTTTTCCAATGCTTCCTTCCAATTTGATTGGATTATGCCTTCAAAAACTTTAGATTTAGAACCACTTCCATACGCTAAAAAGCCAAAAGTTGCACCATCAATTTCTGTATTAGTATTATGAAAATTCGATAAAGTAGAAAGTAATCCCATAAAAATAGAACCTGTATAAAGATTACCTATTATTGATGAAGCAATTTCAGCAGGTTGTAATTTTTCTGAAACAAATTCTTGATAAGCTTCTGATTTAGCTACTTCTTTTAATTTATTTTGGTAGTCCAAAGCATTAGCATCAACTTCAATATTTTTCGAATCTAAAGCATAAATTTCAGATAACATTCTTCTGCCTTGGAATGAATAAGGTAAATGCATAATTATGCTGGACCAATTGTTGTAAATCGTTTCATCAGTATTTTTCAATTTTTTAAAGGAAAAATAAGCTTCTCTGGTTCGATCCATATAACATTGGTTGGAATATTGTCCTTCAAAAACAGGTTGGTCTTTGTGAATTTCGATTTCCGCTTCTAAATTATCGAACCAATTTTCATTTGTGTTTTTCCAAGAATCGCTTCTTTAGTGATGCTCCTGTAAGGTTTAAAAAAGTCAAAAACTCCTTTTGTACTGGTTGCCCAATGGTTTTCAAAAGCAATAATTCTTGGATTTGAAGTTACTAACATAGCAACTGCTCCTGCACCTTGTGTATATTCTCCAGTTGAATTTAAGTCGTATTTGGCAAAATCTGTTGTAACAACAATGGCTTTTTTTGTTGGATTAAGTCGAATAAAATCGATACAATTTTGTAAAGCATCTACACCGCCAATACATGCAAAAGTAAAATCCACCACATCACATTCTGAAAGAAAATTTGTTCCAAATTTTTGTTCCATTAAAGTTGTCAAAAAAGAAGCAATAGGTTTTGAACTATCAATAGCGCTTTCGGTTCCAACATATATTCTAGCAATTTCATTTAGATTGATGTTGTTGTCTAAAATTAATTTAGTTAAGGCATTAGCTCCAAAAACAACCGTATCTTGATACGTATCTGGTAAAGTCATTTTTAATAAACCTAATCCTTTTTCTAGTTTTTCAGCTTCAATATTTCTTGCATTAGCTAATGTTTTTATAGGTAAATGTAGTTTAGCAACATCAAATGTTATTGCATCTATTCCAACTTTCATATCTGTTTTTTTATTTTTAAGCCGATAAATTTACAATTCTATCTCAAAAAAATACGTTGTTTAAAACAAGAAAAAGCAATAAGAAGTTATTTTTATTAAATTGAAGATTATATAAGCATTCCATTTTATAATTCTTAATAAGTATGAGAATATTAGGTAATTATTTCAGAATTATATTTTTTATTTTTTAACAGTATATAATTTAATTAGAAACAATAAATATATATTTTTACACGTTATTAATAAATGTTAAAAAAGTAAACTATTAGTTATTAAATCATTAGGAAAGAAATGAACAAATTTTTAGTCTTGTTTTCTATTTTATTTTCAGTTATTTTCTTTTCTTGCTCTGATAAAGATGATAATTTACTTAATAATGAACCCCAATTAATTATTAAATTTCAGTTTGATAAAAATCAAATACGATTGAATAATATAGGACAACCTTCTTCAATTCCTGCTGGAAACGCTGCTCAATCACCTAATTTTAATACGATAAGTGCTCATTATTTTGAACTAGCTCAAAATGCTTATACGCAATTAGGAGATGGAACGGTTTTATATCATGCTCCTGAAACGATTGATGGAGGAGCTATTGCGATTGATTTTTTTAAAGCTAAAATAGTTGCAGAAGAAGAACCATTTTTAACAATTCCTTTAAAAGAAGTAAACCAAGGAAGCTATGAATTTGTAAGGGTTTCATTGTCTTATCAAAACTATACTATTTCGATTTTAAATAATGGAGAAGTTTATAATGCAACTGTAGCTAGTTTTTTGGGATACAATACTTATATTAATTCACATACTATTGGTAATAATATATTTAATGTTAATGCTAATCGTTTACAAGGTTATTGGGCTTTTGCATTAAATGATTTTCCTTTTTCTTCATCAGGACAAGCTTCACAAGGAGCGACCACAGTTCCTAATCCAATAGCGCAATCGTCTCCAATTCCTCAAGGTTCTTGTGTTGTAACAGGAAAGTTTTTAGAAAAATTAGTTATAAATGGCACAGAAACTAACGATATTGTTATTACCCTATCACTTTCGGTAAACAATAGTTTTGAATGGCAAGAGGTTAATCCTGATGGAAAATTTGAGCCAGTAGCAGGAGAAAGTGTTATAGATATGGGTTTAAGAGGTCTAGTGCCAAGTTATACCAGATAGTTTTTGTTTGTAACTATTTGACTAACAACCTTCATTGAACATATTTTAAATTCATTATAAATTACTTCTAAAAGGTTGTAGTTAAAATTTTTATGCAGTATTTTTGTTTGATTTTTTAAACTAGAACAATCAAATAAAATTATGGCAAAATCAGTACTTCTAAAGTCATCTATTGCAAAAAAATATTGGATGGCTCTTACAGGTTTATTTTTATGCTTGTTTTTAGCTGGTCACTTAGCTGGAAATCTTCAATTGATTTTCGGTGATGCATTACAATTTAATGAATATGCATTATTTATGACCACTAATCCTGCGGTAAAAATTCTTTCTTATGTTACTTACATTTCAATTCTTTTCCATGTTATTGATGGATTTTTATTGACCTACCAAAATGTAAAAGCAAGACCAATAGGTTATGTGAAATCAAGTCCATCTGCAAACAGTAGTTTTTCTTCTAGAAATATGGCTGTTTTAGGAACATTAGTTTTAGTATTTATTGTAACCCATATGGTTAACTTTTGGGCAAAAATGCATTTTGATGAGAATATGCCTTTAATGACTAAAACAATTGAAGCGCAACCAGGTCAAAAGCAAGAATTTTTTGTTGGAACACAAATAGGTCAGTATTATCCTGTTGATCAAGTTGAAATTGGAGTTCATAATGATAAACATAACCACGCTCCAAAACAATTCCAATTAAAAATAGGACAGAATTATACTATGCTCAAGTAGATGTAAAAACTGCTGATTTATATAAAGATTTACACAAAATCACAATAGCATTTTTTAAAGAAGCGAAATACAGTTTATTTTATACAATAGGATATGTATTAGCTATGTTAGCTTTAGGTTTTCACTTATGGCATGGTTTTTCAAGTGCTTTTCAATCTTTAGGTTTAAATAGTCCTAAATATACTCCAGCTATCAAATTTTTTGGAAAAGCATTTTCGGTAGTTGTACCGTTATTATTTGCTATTATTCCAATATACATTCATTTTTTTAAATAATCAACATCAGATATAATATGAAGTTAGATTCAAAAATACCAGAAGGACCTTTAAATAAAAAATGGACTGATTATAAAGACCATTTAAAATTAGTGGCTCCTAATAATAGACCAAAATTAGACATTATAGTTGTAGGAACAGGTTTAGCAGGAGCTTCAGCAGCTGCTTCTCTAGGAGAAATGGGTTACAATGTAAAAGCATTTTGTTTCCAAGACTCTCCTCGTCGTGCTCACTCAATCGCTGCTCAAGGAGGAATTAATGCTGCTAAAAATTATCAAAATGATGGTGATAGTATTTACCGCTTATTTTACGATACTATAAAAGGTGGAGATTACCGTTCTCGTGAAGCTAATGTACATCGTTTAGCAGAAGTTTCAGGAAACATTATTGATCAATGTGTTGCCCAGGGAGTGCCATTTGCAAGAGAGTATGGTGGATTGCTTGACAACCGATCATTTGGTGGAGCCCAGGTATCAAGGACATTTTATGCCCGAGGACAAACCGGTCAACAGCTTTTGCTGGGAGCATACAGTGCACTGAACAGGCAAATTGCAAATGGCAAGGTTGAAATGCATACCCGCACGGAGATGCTTGATGTGGTGATGGTCGATGGCAAGGCGCGGGGAATCGTTACCCGCAATCTTATCACAGGAAAAATTGAATCGCACAGCGCACATGCCGTGTTGTTGTGTACGGGCGGATACGGTAACGTTTTCTTTTTGTCCACTAACGCCAAAGGATCCAATGCAACTGCCGTGTGGCGTGCCCACAAAAAGGGAGCCCTCTTCGGTAATCCATGTTTTACACAGATTCATCCCACCTGCATACCG
>JAAURU010000105.1 GCA_012032075.1 Flavobacterium sp. | reverse complement strand
TCATGAATACATTTGCTCTTTCTTTTAGAATTAGAGCATCTGGATAGTCTTTTGAAAACTTGTATCGATATTCAAGTCCATTAATATAGCTCTAAGTTTTTCTTTGGTAGTCTTTAAAGTATTTACTCTAAGTATTACCTCAGCTTGTTTATTTTGAGCTTCTAATTCTTTTGTCCAAGTAGCTTCACCAAGTTCTTTTACACCTAATTCATCCATCCAGTCTGGAATTGATTCTTTGAATTTTCTAATTTTTGATAATTCATCAAATCGCCCTTTTATTTTTCGGGCTGGTGTTCCTTCAAAGTATTTCCAATCGGGTAAAGTAATGCCTCTTAAAACGGCCCAAACTGCAAATATTCTCCAAATATTATCTCTATCATAAGGTTCTCTCACTTCGGCAATTTCTGCATAGAGTCTTTTCCATCGAACAATTTCGTAAATTGTTTCAGCCACAAATTTTCTATCACTGCTTCCCCAACGTTTATCTTTTTTAAAGCTCTTGCAACAACTTTATCAGCATATTCACCTTCATTAAATATGGCTAATAAAGAATCTATAACTGTGAATACTAAATTTCTATGTAATCTCATTTTTTATTTAATCAGCGTGCAAAGATAATGATTTAAACAAAAAAAGCTGTCTATAATGACAGCTTTATTATGATTTATAATAATATTTTTTAACCTCTTCCAGATCCTCCTCTATTAGAAGAAGAACTCCTACCTCCATCAGAATTTCCGGTTTGTCTTGAATAATTTCCCGAATTTCCTATGTTAGCGTTTCCTCTGTTATTTGATGTAGTATTTCTTGAAGAACCTAAATTTGAATTGTTTCTATTTGAAGAATAATCTCTAGATGTTCCAGTGGTACTATTATGAATTCTTGAAGATGAACTATTGTCTCTCGTAGCAGTATATTCTCTTGGAGAACTTGTACTTGTGGTGTTTCTAGTTGAAGAATTACTTCTCGTAGAACCATTAGTTATACTATTTTCTCTTGTTGCGCTATTATTTCTTGTATTAGAATAATTTCTTGTTGTTGTTCCATTATAATTATCATTTCTTGTTGAAGAATTTGCTCTTGTCGAACCTTCTGAATTGCTTCTGCTATCTCCTCTAGTATTACTACTGTTTCTTGTATTAGTATAAGCTAATTCTCTAGATCCAGGAACTTGAGTTCTTATAGTTCTATTTTGATCCATTTCATATCTGTTAGAATACCCAGAATTTCTTGAACTAAATGATCTATTTGGATATCTTGCCTCATAACCATTAGCTCTTCTGCTGTAATAATTGTTGTATGCATAAGCACATCTTCTGGTATTTACATAATTATAAGTGTGACCAAAATTGATATATAATGCAACATTATTTCTATATCTGAAAATTGGACAAGGATTCCAATAAGTATAATAAGTAGGATAATAATTCCAATACCAAACAGAGCAATATGGTCTATAACTAGTTACCCAAAAGTTGGTATAAATAATAGGTCTGTGAACGTAAACTGGCTCATAAATATAATTAGAACCATACATGTAAACATCTCCAACAACTTGAACTTGAATATTATTATTTCTATCTTTTTCTAATTCAATAGATGCTACATCTTGATAGATATCTTTATCTAAAACAGCTTGAACAACAATGATATGAGCATTTCCTTCAATAGATTCAATAACTCTAAGATAATCAACATAATTATCATTATTTAAATCAAGGTTTGAAATTTGAGATTTGGGATCATTCAATCTTCTTTCGAAATCTTCTAAATTTGAAGCGTCTCCAAAAATTGTTGCGACAGCTCTTAAGTCTAAGTTATCACTAATGTCACTACTATTGGCTCTAACTGTAGTTTTATCTTGTGCAAAAGTTGTTACAGCAAAGAAAAAACTTACTATACTTGTAAATAATTTCGTTTTCATATTATTATTGTTTAAAGTTACAATAACTACTATTCAATTACTGTGCCAAAAAGTTAATCAAGAGATTTTTTGAAGTGCTTTTTTATCTTTTAAAAATATCTTCTTTCCTTGTAATTCAATGATTTTCAGTTTTTTTAATTCAGATAATAAGCGAATACAACTTTCTGTAGCAGTTCCTATCATCCCAGCGAGTTCTTCTCTAGTTAATTGAATGTGAATACTTTCATCTTCATTTAATCCAAAATTTTCTTCTAAATAGATTAAAGTTTCTGCTAAGCGTTGTTTTACTGTTTTTTGAGCCATATCAACCATATGATCATCAGCATCTTTCAAATCACCACAAATGGTTTTCATAACATTCATAGAAAAATCATTATTCTGATTAAAAAACTGCAGAATTTCGCTTTTTGGTACAAAACAAACTTCCATATCTTCTAAAGCTACTGCAGAAAGATTAGCGGATTCATCACTGATCATGGAACGCTGTCCTAATAACTCTCCTGGTTTAACCAATTTTACAATTTGGTCTTTGCCATTCGAACTCAATTTAGATAATTTGCAAACACCGTCTTTAATACAGAAGATTCCATTTAAAGTATCACCTTCAGCAAAGATAGGTTTCCCTTTTTTAATAGTGTATGATGTTTTACAATTAGCCATTTGAACTAATTGTTCTTTATTTAATGCTTTTAAAGAACTGAATTGTCTTACAATACATTGTTCGCATTTACTCATAGATGTATTTTATTAGGATTTTCAAAGATAATTAAAGTATGACAAATATCATATTTTAAATTAGAAGCATTTGCAACCTTTGTTACTGGTAAAATGAGCAAATTATGGACACAAAAAATTGTTTCCATTGTGGTATTGAAATTATTAAAAAAGAAGAAATCATTTATGATGCTAAAAGGTTCTGTTGTAACGGCTGCAAATCCGTTTATGAGATTTTTAGTCACAATGATTTAGCTTGTTATTATGATTTCGAAAAAGCACCAGGTGCAACTCCACAGGAAATTAAAGGAAAATATGACTTTTTAGATGATGAAAAAATTAGTGCAAAACTGCTGGAATTTCAAGAAAATGCAATTAGTATTGTTTCACTTTTCATTCCTCATATACACTGTAGTTCGTGTATTTGGATTTTGGAAAATTTACAAAAGCTTCAGCAAGGAATAAGTACTTCTCAGGTTAATTTTTCTGAGAAGAAGGTTAGAATAACATTTGATTCCAGTCAAATATCTTTAAAAGAGATTGTCTATTTGTTGAGTGCTATTGGATACGAACCTTATATAAGTTTAGAAAATTTTGAAACAGGAAAGAAAAACGTAGATCGCAGTTTAATTTACAAAGTAGGTGTTGCTTTTTTCTGTTTTGGAAATATTATGTTATTGTCTTTTCCAGAATATTTTGAAGTAGAAGAATTTTGGATTAATCAATATAGAGGTTTCTTCCGTTGGTTGATATTTGCTTTGTCTCTTCCTTCTTTCCTTTATTCTGCGAGTGATTATTATGCTTCAGCTTACAAAAGTATCAAATCAAAAATGTTGAATATAGATATTCCTATTGCTTTAGGAATCATAGTAATGTTTGTAAGAAGCACCGTTGATATTGTATTTGATTACGGTCAAGGTTTTTTTGATAGTTTGACTGGTTTGATTTTCTTTATGCTTTTAGGAAAATTATTCCAACAAAAGACTTATAATTTTCTCTCTTTCGAAAGAGATTATAAATCTTATTTTCCAATTGCAATTACCAAGTTAAATCCAGACGGAACAGAAATCCCAGTACAAGTCTATGATATTGAAAAAGGAGACCGATTATTAATTCGTAATCAAGAATTAATTCCTGTTGATGGTATTCTAATTTCTGATATAACTTCCATTGATTATAGTTTTGTTACAGGTGAAGCTATTCCAATTGAAAAAAGATCAGGAGACAAACTTTTTGCTGGCGGAAAGATAATTGGGAGTGTTATTGAAATGGAAGTATTGTTTTCGGTTTCCCAAAGTTACTTAACACAATTATGGAGTAATGATGTTTTTCAGAAGAAAATAGATCAAAAACATAAGAACATTACCGATAAAGTAAGTCGCTATTTTACCCCTATTTTATTAGTAGTAGCAGTCATAGTATTTGTCATTTGGCTATTTATTGATATTCCAATGGCTTTTAATGTGGTAACTGCGGTTTTAATTGTGGCATGTCCGTGTGCATTGGCTTTAACCGCTCCTTTTACCCTGGGGAATGTTTTACGCATTATGGGTAAGCAAAAAATGTATCTCAAAAATGCTGTGGTTATAGAACAATTAGCAAAAGTTGACACTTTGGTTTTTGATAAAACGGGAACCATTACTTCCAATAAAAAATCGACTGTAGCCTTTGAAGGTAAAGATTTTACTTCAGAAGAATTATTGATACTTAAAAATGTAATAAGAGGTTCTAATCATCCTTAAGTCGAAAGATTTATGACTTTTTACCCAATACTACTAAAATTGATATACAACAATTTGAAGAAATTACAGGTAAAGGTATTATAGCGAAAGTGAATGATATAAACGTAAGGATTGGTGCAACTTCTCTTTTAAATTTACCTCTTTTGGAGAGTTTTCCGAAGGACGGAATGGTAAAACAAACCAAAGTGCACATAGAAATTGATAACGATTACAAAGGATACTTTGTATTCGACAACCAATACAGAAAAGGGGTAGAGGAGTTGTTTGAAAGCTTAGCTAATAAATACGAATTAAAAATTCTTTCAGGAGATAACGAAGGAGAAAAGAAACACTTGAAAGCATATTACCCAAAACCACTGAATTGGTATTCAATCAAAAACCTGAACAAAAACTAGAGTTTATCAAACAATTACAAGAACAAGGTAAAAATGTAATTATGATAGGTGATGGGTTAAACGATGCTGGAGCATTGGCACAAAGCAATGTTGGAATCGCTATTTCAGAAAATGTAAATTTCTTTTCACCTGCTTGTGATGGTATTATGGATGCTTCACAGTTTTCAAAACTAGGATACTATTTGAAGTACTCTAAAAATGCTATGCGAATCATTTACATGAGTTTTGGACTTTCATTATTGTATAATTTAGTAGGATTATCATTTGCTATTTCTGGTAATTTATCACCATTAGTGGCAGCGATTATTATGCCTTTGAGTTCCATTACTGTAGTCAGTTTTGTGACTTTAATGAGTAATTATTATGCTAAGAAACAGAAGTAAAATTGGCTTTTGCCAAACAAGTTTTAACAAAATTTTAAAGCATGATAAATGTCATATTTTTTGAAATCAAGTCAAAGTAACTTTGTTAACACAAATTTTAGGTATGAGTGTCATTTATATATTAATTACAGTAAGTATAGTAGTTGCTATTGTTTTCTTACTAGCTTTTATAAAAGCAGTAAAGAGCGGACAATATGATGACGATTATACACCATCAGTCAGAATGCTTTTTGACGATGAGTTAAAAAAGAACCCGAGTAAAATAATAGAAGTAGAAAAACAAAAACCAATCTAATTATGGAGATGCAACAATTTTATTACGATAACAAAATTGTAAAGAAATTTCTTTATGCAAGTATACTTTTCGGTGTCGTAGGAATGCTTGTAGGCTTAACAGTAGCCTTTATGTTTATTTTTCCAAACATGACTGATGGAATTCCATGGTTAAGTTTTGGACGATTAAGACCTTTACATACAAATGCTGTTATTTTTGCCTTCGTGGGTAACGCTATTTTCGCAGGAGTTTATTATTCGTTGCAACGTTTGTTAAAAACGAGAATGTATAGCGATTTATTGAGTAAAATCAATTTCTGGGGTTGGCAATTAATTATTGTCGCTGCAGCAATCACATTACCATTGGGTTATACCACATCCAAAGAATATGCAGAATTAGAATGGCCAATAGATATTGCAATTGCTTTAATTTGGGTAGTATTTGGTATCAATATGATTATGACAATTTTGCGACGAAGAGAGCGTCATTTATACGTTGCAATTTGGTTTTATATTGCCACATTTTGTAACGGTTGCTGTACTTCATATTTTTAATAGTATAGAATTACCAGTTTCTGCTTTAAAAAGTTATTCTGCTTATGCTGGTGTTCAAGACGCATTGGTGCAATGGTGGTACGGACATAACGCGGTGGCTTTTTTCTTAACAACACCATTCTTAGGATTGATGTATTATTTTGTGCCAAAAGCTGCTAATCGACCAGTTTATTCTTATAGATTATCAATCATTCACTTTTGGTCTTTAATCTTTATTTACATTTGGGCAGGGCCACACCATTTATTATACACAGCTTTACCAGATTGGGCGCAAAACCTTGGAGTGGTTTTCTCTATCATGCTAATTGCACCATCTTGGGGAGGAATGATTAATGGCTTGTTAACCTTAAGAGGTGTTTGGGATAAAGTACGAACAGATCCTGTTTTAAAATTCTTTGTTGTTGGTATTACAGGTTATGGAATGGCAACATTTGAAGGACCAATGTTATCTCTTAAAAATGTAAATGCTATTGCACACTATACAGATTGGATTGTAGCTCACGTTCACGTAGGAGCTTTAGCTTGGAACGGATTCATGACTTTTGGTATGATTTATTGGTTAATACCAAGAATGACTAAAACTAAATTATATTCTACAGCATTAGCTAATTTCCATTTTTGGATTGGAACTTTAGGTATCATTTTATATGCTTTACCAATGTACGTAGCTGGATTTACACAAGCTTCAATGTGGAAACAATTTAAACCAGATGGAACGCTACAATATGGTAATTTCTTAGAAACCGTTACTGAAATCATGCCAATGTATTTAATGCGTGCTATTGGAGGAACCTTATTTGTAATCGGACTTTTAGTTTTAGTATATAATATTATTAGAACAGTAATGGCTGGAAATCCAGTAGAAGACGAATTAGCAGAAGCTCCAGCATTAACAAAAATAAGTTCAGGAAGATTAAAAGGGGAAAAATTCCACCCATGGTTAGAAAGAAAACCGATCCAATTGACCATTTTAGCAACTATTGCGATTTTAATAGGAGGTATTCTTCAAATTGTACCAACTATAATGGTGAAATCAAACATTCCAACCATTTCTAGTGTAAAACCATATACTCCGTTAGAATTAGAAGGAAGAGATATTTATATAAGAGAAGGTTGTAACAATTGTCACTCTCAAATGATTCGTCCATTCCGTTCAGAGGTAGTGCGTTATGGAGAATATTCAAAAGCTGGAGAATTTGTTTACGATCATCCGTTCTTATGGGGTTCAAAACGAACTGGGCCTGATTTAGCTAGAGAAGGTGTTTCAGGTAAACCCAATAACGGTGGTCGTTCTGATGACTGGCATTTTAACCACCTTTGGGATCCACAAAGTACATCTTCTGGTTCCATCATGCCAGGTTATAAATGGCTTATCAGAGATAAATTGGATGTCTCTTCTACTCAAGATAAAATGAAAGTAATGCAAACATTAGGCGTTCCTTATTCTGAGGAAGAAGTTAAAAATGCTTTTTCAAATATGGAAGTACAAGCTTCTAAAATTGAAGAAAATCTAATGAAAAATAAGGATATCAAAAAATCATTTGAGGAACAGAAAAAGGTTCAAGATAGTGATTATATTCCAGTAAAAGATAGAGAAATTATAGCCTTAATTGCTTATTTGCAACGTTTAGGTACTGATATAACGAAACAAGATAACACTAAAAAATAAGAAAAATGCTAAAGTTTATCAAACACAATTTAGAAACAATTACGGGTGTTGAAATTTATGCAATACTATCATTAGCCATATTCTTTACCTTTTTTCTAGTACTTTTTTATTTGGGTATTTACTTATAAAAAAGACAAAATTAAAGAGTTAAGCGAATTACCTATTAAAGACGAATTATAAAATTATACTTATGAAAAATATAATCCCTTCATACGTTAGAGTTCCAGTAATCTTTGCCATTGTATTTATGGGAATGGAATACTTTATCGACTCAGGAGAAAAGCCTGCATTTATAGAATATCCCATGGTTTCTTTATTTTTAGGAGTCTTTTTATTTCTCTTAATTGCTATTGAAATTGTAATTAGTGCGGTAGATAGTGTTACCTATCAATTACTAAGTGAAGAACAGAAAAAGCAATTGGAAGAAGCACAGTCCTTACCTTTCACAGAGAGTGCTTTTTACAAGAATATAATGAAAAAGCTAACCCGCTCAAAAGCTATCGAACAAGAAGCGGATGTCATGTTAGACCATAATTACGATGGTATTAGAGAGTTGGATAATGTATTGCCTCCTTGGTGGGTGTATTTATTCTATAGTTGTGTTGTTTTTGCCATAGTCTATTTAGTCCGTTTTCATATTGTAGGCGATTATACGCAAAAAGAAGAATATGAAATGGCTATGAATGAAGCTCAGAAAGAACATGAGGAATATTTAATAGCAAATCCTATACAGGTGAATGTTGAAAATGTTGAAATGTTGACTGATGGAGTAAGTATTGCAGATGGAAAGAAAATTTTCGGTGAAAATTGTATTGCTTGTCACGGTGCTAATTTACAAGGAGGAATAGGTCCAAATCTAACTGATAATCATTGGATTAATGGAGGTGGAATAAAAAACATCTTTACAATAATTTCTGAAGGTAGCCAAAAAACACGGTTATGGCTCCTTGGAAGGATGTTATACAATCTGGAGATATTCAAAAAGTAGCCAGTTATATTTTATCCTTGCAAGGTTCCAATCCTGCAGAAGCAAAAGCAGCAGAAGGAGAACTTTGGGTTGAAGAAGTTATAAAAGCTAATGATAGTAAGACAACTGTTAAAGATTCTATTACTGAAAAATAAACAAGATAAGGTTTGTAAAGAAATCTTACTTTTAAATAAAAAATGGAATGTCAAATCTACCTGATGAAAGCTTTAGAGATACAATAGGAACTATAGATGAACAAGGTAAAAGAAACTTCATTCATCCAAAAAAGCCTGTTGGTAAGTTTTACAATAAACGAAAACTACTAAGTTATTTTCTATTAGCTTTTTTACTTTCGGCTCCTTTCATTAAAATTAATGGCAATCAATTTTTATTATTTAATGTACTAGAACGTAAGTTTTCGATATTTGGATTTCCCTTTTGGCCACAAGATTTCTACATTTTCGTATTGTCAATGATTGTTGGAGTAGTAGGATTAACCCTTTTTACAGTTGCTTTTGGTCGTATTTTTTGTGGTTGGTTTTGTCCGCAAACTATTTTCATGGAATGGTATTCAGACGCATTGAATATTGGATTGACGGAGATAGAGGTGCACAAATACGACTAGCCAAACAAGAATGGAATGCGGAAAAAATAAGAAAAAGAGTAACCAAATGGATTGTCTTTTTTATTATTTCTTTTCTGATTGCCAATGTATTTCTAGCCTATTTAATTGGTAGCGATAAATTATTAGAATACATAGAAGAAGGACCAGCTGAAAATGTAAGCACATTAATCGCTTTATTAATTTTCACAGGAGTATTCTATTTCATATTTGCTTGGTTTAGAGAACAAGTGTGTATCATCGCTTGTCCTTATGGAAGAATGCAAGGGGTTTTATTGGATAACAAATCCATCAACGTGGCTTATGATCATGTAAGAGGAGAAGGTAAAGCAGGAAGAGCCAAATGGGATAAAAGAGAAAACAGAGCTGAAACCGGAAAAGGAGA
>JAAURU010000104.1 GCA_012032075.1 Flavobacterium sp. | reverse complement strand
CAAAACTCATTTGAGTAGTAGGTAACATTTCTTTTTTTATAAAACCTGTAGTTCTAACTAGGAAAAATATTCTAGGAAAGGTAAGCTTGGCATCTGCACCATATTCTGATAAATTGAAAAAAGTACCATTTGGATTAGGTAAATCTCTAGAAGAACCTATATTTCCTCTTGTAGCGATTTCTAATGTTTCTGCTCTTCTAAAAAGATTTCTAAAGGTTAATGATAAGCTACCAGAAATTCCGAAATCTTGAATATTGGAATGATTAAAATCAATAGCAGCGTTAACGTTTTTCTTTTTAAGAGGAACCAAATAAATATTTGCTATTAAATTGTTTTGGTTGCCATTAATTGTGTCTTCTACATATTCGATGTTTGGAAAATTAAAAACTT
This sequence comes from Flavobacterium sp., assembly GCA_012032075.1. Classification (GTDB taxonomy): domain Bacteria; phylum Bacteroidota; class Bacteroidia; order Flavobacteriales; family Flavobacteriaceae; genus Flavobacterium. Next base: position 9,241 of record JAAURU010000104.1, on the reverse strand, counting down.
TTAAATTACTTAACGACCTAGAGGTTAATGTTCTATCATTATCGCTAAAAAGCTTCCCTTTTTCAATAAAAACTGCATCTGTTATAGCTTTTGGTTTAAAATTTAATTTCCCTCTACTAAAAATATTGTAATTATTATGAGAAATACTATCGCTAATGTTTTTATTTGCCCCTTTAGATAAACTATTAGTAAATATATTAACTTGACTTATAATATAGATTTTAAAAGGTGTTTTTACTAATGAATCTCCTTTTTTAATTTTTCTATTTTCAATATCATATACAACATCTACAGTTTTGTCTCGGTCGTTTGTAATGATATCATAGTGTACGTGATTTATTTGGAAATCATAAACACCGTTATTTCTAAAAAATGTAGTTAGCCTACTTCTTTCAGCATCAAAATTAGCGTCATTAAATTGAGTTTTGGTTTTTATTAATGCGTCTGATTTAATTTTTAAAAATAAGCTATCTATTTCTGGAGTTTCTATGCGTTTTGAAATACTGTCAATTAAAGTAGCTTTTCCGGTATTTATAGTGTAAGTAACTTTTGCTTTTTTATAACCTGTAGAATCTATTTTGGAAATTACTTTGGTGTCAAAATATCCTTGATTATTGTAAAAACTTTGTATTTTTTTTTGTGTACTTATAACCCGAGCTTTATTAATTATTGTAGGAGCTTCACCAGTTTTTTTTAGAAATCGACTCAATCCAGAAACTAAAAAGGACTGACTCAAACGGTCAACTTGTTTGTTTGATAAAATTGCTGCTAAATTAGCTCTTCGGTTTGGTTTTTTATTTAACCAAACATAATACAGTGAGTCTGGGTTTTCTTTTGCCATGTTATAGAGGCTTAATACGAAAAGGAAAACTAAACTTCCCATTAGGTTTTTGACTTATAAGACTTTCTACTTTTTCATCTTTTACTACTGTATCATTAGCAATAATAATGTTTTTCGTGAGTAGCTGTCTCTCATCTGGAACTTTTTTTACTATTGAACATGAGTAAAAGATGGTTCCTGTTAGAAATATAAGTGTTATTTTTGGAAAGAATTTTTTCAATGTTATTCTAATAGTTAGTCAAAAATACAATTTTTATGGTTAGTAAAAACCAAATTAAACTTATAACGAGTTTGCAACAAAAAAAATTTAGAAAACAACATCAATTATTTTTGCCGAAGGTAAAAAAGTTATACAAGAATTACTAGAAGCTAAATATAAATTGCAAACTTTATTTGTTACAAATAATGATTTTTCATTAATTGATAAAAGCAAAACATGTACCATAAATGAAGTTGAATTAAAAAAAATAAGCGCTTTAACAACTCCCAACTCTTGTTTGGCTGTTTTTGAAATTCCAGCAGAAAAAGAATTGGAATTAAAAGGTGTAGTTTTAGCCCTAGATGATGTGCGAGATCCAGGAAATTTAGGAACTATAATAAGACTATGTGATTGGTTTGGAATTGAAACGTTATTATGTTCTGAAGAAACAGTAGATGTTTATAACCCAAAAGTAATCCAAGCAACTATGGGTTCCATAAGTAGGGTAACTATAAAATATGTAAATCTTGAAATAACTTTAAAAAATTCAAGTTTGCCAATTATAGGTGCGTTTATGGATGGAGAATCTATTTACGAACAAAAATTACCACAAGAAGGAATCATAATAATGGGAAATGAAGCTAACGGAATAAGCAAATCTATTGAAGCATTGGTTACCAAAAGAATAGCAATACCTAGATTTGGTAAATTACAACAAACCGAAAGTTTAAATGTAGCTACTGCAACTGCAATTATATTGAGTGAATGTAAAAGATAAATTAATGAAAAGTGAAATTAACAAAAATTCCTCTTGTTTTCATGGCTCCAATGTTTCCTGTCCAAGGACTATCTGGAGAGTTATCTCTGATTAATTCGTCATTCATGCTAAAAACACCTCGTATAGATGGTGAAAATTTGAAATATTCTAAATATAAATCGATACCAAAACCTACTTCATAAAAATTTGTCCATTGATTCATTCTAAAACGGCCATTGAAATTATCATCTGGAGCTTTTGAATTACTACCTAAATTTACTGCTGTTGAAACACCACCTAGCAAGTAAGGTCTAATATTTCCAGTTCTTTTTGATGAAAATTTTAATAAAAGCGGAAAATAAATATAAGTAGATTTTGCTTCTCTTAAAGATTGTACCTTATCATCAAAACCTGGAAAGGTTAAATTGCGTTGTGTTATAGCAAGTCCTGGTTCAAATCGCAAATCGACATATTCTAGAAGTCTCAAGTTTCCTACAAGACCTACGTTAAACCCAACTGTTGTTTGAACACTTATATCTTCGGTAGGAGCTAAGTAATCAAATTTAAAATCGAGATTATTAAAACCTAAGTAATAACCCCAATGCACTTTTTGCTTATCAAAATTTTCTAAATTGATAATAGGATCTTTCCCAAATAATCCACCTTGAGCAAAGCCTAAGGAAGTTATAAAAAATAAAATTATACTTTTTTTCATACTATTTTTTAGAGGCATGATAAATTGTTGCTACACCAAATGTTTGTGGCAAATGCTTTACTTCTATAAACCCAATTTTCCTTAAAATATTGTTTAAAGCTTCTCCAAAAGGGAAAATATTTGCTGAATCTGATAAATAATTATAGGCAACTTTGTCTTTTGAGAATAATTTTCCAATAATTGGTAAAATAAATTTGGAATGAAAGGCATATCCTTGTTTGTATGGAAACTTTGTAGGAACAGAAGTCTCTAAAATCACAAAAATTCCATCAGGTTTTAAAACACGAAGGATTTCTGCTAACCCTTTTTCTAAAGTTTCAAAATTTCGGACCCCAAAAGCAACTGTTATAGCATCAAAATAATTATCTACGTAAGGAATGTTTTCATCTATACTCCTAAAACCATTTGTATTTTAGAATCTAATTTTTTTTCTGAAATTTTCTTTTTACCTACTTCTAGCATTCCAACAGAAATGTCTAAACCAATAATTTCTTCGGCTGATGTTTGGGTCATTAGTATAGCCAAGTCTCCAGTTCCAGTGGCTATATCTAAGACCCTTTTAGGATTTGTTTTTGCAATTAAAGCTAAGACTTTTTTTCTCCATTTTAAATCGATACCAAAAGAGATTACTCTATTTAAACCATCATATTCAGCAGAAATAGTATCAAACATTTTAGCAACTTGCTCTTTTTTACCAAGTTCTGAATCTTTGTATGGAGTTATGTTTTTAGACATTCTGATTAATTTATCGGGTGCAAAAATACAAATTTTATTGTCAATTTCTTGAAAAATGTATAGTTTGCTTGTGAATACTATTGGTTTTTACTTAAAAAATGGTGTGCTAATTATCTTTTCTAATATAGGTTAAATAGGTAAAATCAAATTTATGTTTTTCATCTTTTGGATGAAATTCTGAAGTTGTTAATTTCCATTCTTTTTCATTAATTTCAGGAAAAAAAGTATCGGCTTCTACAGTTGTATGCACTCTAGTTAACTCTATTTTATTTGCCAACTTTATTGATTGTTTGTAAATTTGGCCACCACCAATAATGAAATTTTCTTCTTCTTTTGGACACAAATCCATTGCTTTCTCTAAACTTGACACAACTAAACAACCTTCTGGAACGATGTATTCTTTTTGTCTTGTAATAATAATATGTATTCTATTAGGCAATGGTTTAGGAAAACTTTCAAAGGTTTTTCTGCCCATAATTATAAAATGATTAGTGGTTAATGCTTTAAAACGTTTAAAATCGTTAGGCAAATGCCAAACTAAATCATTGTCTTTTCCTAATGCATTATTTTCAGCAGCAGCAGCTATAATAGTAAACATTTACTTCAATTTTTTGCTAAATTACTTTTTTATTTAGTATTCCCAATTTGTTTTTGTTCAATTTAACTCATGTTTAGAGTTATAATTTCAGTAAAAACTTAGCAATTTTTAATTTTATTTTTGTGCGTGGAAAATACTTTAGATTCAATTCTAACCAGTTTGGCTTTTCTAAAATACTTTTGTAATGTGTAAATGTTTTAAAACCACTTTCTCCATGGTAAGAACCAATTCCACTATCACCAACACCTCCAAAAGGTAAATTGCTATTTGAAACTTGCATTATAGATTCGTTTATAGCTCCATTTCCAAAGGATATTTCGGTCAAAACTTTATTTTTTATTTTTTTATCATTGGTAAACACATAACAAGACAAAGGTTTTGGTTTTGATTTAATTATAGGAATGATATCATCTATATTTTTATAAGTCAAAACAGGTAAAATAGGTCCAAAAATTTCGTCTTGCATTACTTCATCAGATAATGAAACATTATCTAAAATTGTAGGTTCGATAAATCTATTAGCAATATTAAATTTACCACCATGATAAATTTTTTCTTTTTCTATAAGTGCAATCAATCGTAGTGTATTCTTCTCATTAATGATTTGAACATAATTTCCGTTTTCAAAACTATATTGTTCTTTTTCAATTTCTTTTTTACAAGTTTTTAAAAAATCGTCTTTTATAGATTCATGAACATAAATATAATCTGGAGCAATACAAGTTTGTCCTGCATTCAAATATTTTGCCCAAATAAGTCTTTTTACGGTCATTTTTAAATTACAATCTGGTGCAATTATTGCTGGACTTTTTCCGCCAAGTTCAAGTATAACAGGAGTAAGATTTTAGCTGCAGCTTGATAGACTATTTTCCCAACAGGAACACTTCCAGTAAAAAAAATTTTATCAAATTGCTGATTTAATAATTCGGTTGTTTCTGGAATTCCACCTTCAATGACTTTAAAAAAACTTGGATCAAAATTTTCATTAACAAGTTTAGCCATTAAATTACTTGTATGGATAGGTAACTCACTTGGTTTTAAAATAACTGTATTGCCAGCAGCAATAGCAGCAATTGCTGGTGCAAAAGATAATTGATAAGGATAATTCCATGCTCCAATAATTAAGGTTACACCTAAAGGTTCAGGAACAATATAACTTTTACTGGGAAAATTAACTATGTTTGTTGGTACTTTTTTAGTTTTTGCCCAATAGTTTAAGTTTATTATTGCTTCGTCAATATCATGATATAATAAACTTAGCTCATTAGTGTAATTATCAAAAGAGGATTTTTTAAAGTCCTTGTAAATAGCATCATCTAATGATTTTTCATTTTCTTGAAGCAACAATTTTAATTTTTTTAGTTGTTCTTTCCTAAATGCAATAGGTTTTGTATTGCCATTGTTGAAGAATGTTTTTTGAGAGGCTACCACTTCTTTCATGATGTTGTTTTGTTTGATTGTAATTGAAAATAAAAATGCCTGTTTGATAATTATTCAAACAGGCATAAATTAGTCAAAATATTTTTAATTATCGTAATAAATTCCAATCAAATTCTGAGAATATTAATTTGGTATTATCTGTAATTTTTGTATTTGAATATTTGTTTATGAACTGAACAATAGTAATAGGTCCAATAAAATCTGTAAAATACCAATCAAAAACTTTAGATAATTGACAAGTTGCAGTTCCTATGGTATTTTTAGTTGCATCATTTATAAAGTTGCTGGTAGCTACATCTAAATCATAATCGATACTGTTAGCAGAATATGCTGTACTTTTTAATACTGGAGAAGAAATTGCAGTAGAGTGTAATGCAAAATGAATTCTAGGGTCTTTTAAAGGTCTTAAAATTTCATGTTGAATATAATCTAAAGAAATTTTTTCACCATCATAATCAATAAACTTAATTTGAAAAGGTTCTCTAATATAGTTGATACTTTTTATAGGATAGTTTTCTGCAAGTAATTTAATGATATTAACATTGTAAACATTAATCCAGTATGTTTTTACTTCTTCTTCAGTCCAACTTTTATTTGGTGAAATTTTAGAAAAATTATATGCAATTGCATTTATATCTTTCATGTCTTTAAGGACTTTGTCATAATCTATGATACCCTTACTTGAAACGTGCTTTTTAAGGAAATTGTCGTATTCAGAAAAATCTATAACTTGACTAAATCCACTAGTGGTAACTACTAATAATAACAGTAAAATTTTCTTCATAATATTTTTTTAATAATTTATAAAAAATAAAAAAACGATTGCAAAAATAGTGAAACTATTTTAAAACCATGCAATTTAATGTTAAATTAATTATTTTGGTTAAAATTAAATTGCTGTAAATCATAATACTAAGTTTTTTTACAATCTTTTTCTATATGTATTACAAAAAGTAAGCCAAATTATTTATTTTCAAAACAATCTTCAATCCTTTTTATACATTCTAAATAATGGTATTTAGTTTCATCATTGTTAGCTCTATTTTTTGCAACAACCAAATAAGATTTTAAAGCTAATAAATCTCCATAAATTAATGATTTTACATCTGATAATGAAAAATTAAAGCTATAATTTGTTTTGTTATCCTTATAAATAGTAATTAATCTTTCTAAATGCGCTTTTTGAATATTTCTTTCTGTAATAAATAAGTTACTAGCTGAATTATTTGTCCAAATTCCTTTTCGGATATCAGATAATAAATCTAATGCTTTATAATTTTTAGTATCCAAAAATTCAGCATCTAATAATCGTCCTAATCTTTCTACACTTATTAAATTGTATAAATGTCTTGATTGATAAGTTAGTAATTTTTGATTGTAACCATCAAATTCAATTTTGTTTAAAATAGTAGGTTCAATTAACCAATTTTGATTTGAAAAAGCATTTTTGAGTAACCAATCTACTGCTTCTTTTTGTTTCTCTTTTGAAATAACACTATATACATCTCCCTTTTGACTTGGTTTTTTTTCTATTTCGTTTAATCCACCTACATAAGTGACTACATGACCAATATAACGACTCCAAACGGATAGTAATTCACCATACAATTCTTCTAAATCTTCATAGTCGTTTGTTTTGTCGCTTGTCCATTTTGGCAAATTCTCTGCAACAATTTTAAGTTTTTTATTGCATAAGTACTTGCTTTTACGGCATCATTGCCTATATCTTCTGTTTGAGAATATGGGTTGAAGCTACTCGATTGTTTGCCAAATTCATATTTTGGGTCACCAGCTTTTTCTAAAATCCATTTATCTAATGTAGGGATTTCATCTTCAGGAGTTTTTGCATTTGGAATTATTCGGTAACCCCAATTCACAGCATAAGAATCATAAGGTCCCATTTGTCTTATAAAACGAACGCCTTTGTCTCCAGGTTGTGCAATGTAATTGAATCTTGCATAATCCATAATACTTGCAGAAATACCATTTAACTTTTGTGAAAGCGGGTTTTCTATAATCTTCCACATTATATGCGCAACTTGCACTCATGTTATGTGGAAAGCCTAAAGCATGACCTACTTCATGAGCAATTACCATTGCATCATTTCGCCCATTTCTTCTTCGCTTGTTTGTAAGGTTCTTGCAGCAGGATTGGCAGCTCCAGTTTCTAACAAATAACGATTTCTGTAAGAACGTAAATGGTTGTGATACCAAATAATGTCGCTTTCTATGATCTCACCTGTTCTAGGATCAGAAATACTTGGTCCAATTGCGTTTCTTGTGGTACTTGCTACGTATCTAATTACCGAATATCGAATGTCTTCTGGACTGAAATCAGGGTCTTCTTCTTTTGAAGGTGGATATTTTGCAATGATGGCATTTTTAAAACCAGCCGTTTCGAATGCTTTTTTCCATTCTTCAACACCTTTTTTAATATAAGGTCTTAATTTTTCTGGAGTAGCAGGATCTAAATAATATACAATTGGTTTTATGGGTTCTACCAATTCTCCTCTTGCATAAGCTTCTAGATCTTTTGGCTCTAGTCTCCATCTTCTTATATATGTTTTTTTGTCTGATTTTAATTCTTCACTGTTGTAATCGTATTTGTTTAGTGTAAACCAACCTACTCTTGAATCATAAAGTCTAGGTTTCATTTGATTTTCAGGCAATAAAATCAAGGATTGACTCATTTGAATACTAATCGTTTCTGTATTTTCTAAAACCGATGGTTTAGAAGCATTATAGGTGAAGTCTTGAAGTACTTCTATATTTAATGGGAAAGCTTTAATATAATTTATGAAACTTCTGCTTTCGTCAAGATTTTTAACTTTGTAAGCATCTCTTATTTCTGGAGATAAGCCACTTATTGCTTTTACATCGGTTGAAAAGAATTTGGTAACATCAATAACAGTTGCTGTAGAATCTTTTGAAAAAGCATTAATATCGAAAGCAAATAAGGTAAGATCATTATTATTTGCTTTAACCGAAATATTTATAGGTAAACTGTCATTAGCAATACTATTTGCTGATTTTACTTTAATCAATAATTTGTCTTCAAATCGTTCCCAAATAATCATTTGAGTATTCATCTCAGTTCCAGCATTTACATAGCCTCCACCTAAACCTTGTGGAACTTTGGCAAACTTACTTACTAAAAGCATGTCTTTGTTCAGTAAGTTATTTGGGATTTCGAAATAATATTTATCGGTAACTTTATGAACTTTAAATAGACCAGAAGTTGTTTTGGCTTCTTTAGTTATAATACTGTTGTAATCCTTTGTTTTACCTTCTTTTTTCTTTTCTGCTGGAGCAACAGCTTCTGTTTTTTTAGGTTTTTTCTTTTTCCAAAATTGAGCATTAACAGGACTAAAAGAAAATAGTACTAAAACTAAAAGTATAATTTTTTTCATTTGATTGACATTGTTTTAGCTAAAATACTACAAATTCAAGTAATGAAAAATGGACGGTTTATTTTAAGAAAATAATAACAAGGGTTTATTGCTTTTATTGAAGTTTGAAAGTTATTGGTAAACCGTACATTACTTTGACTGTTTTTCCCCTTTGTTTTCCGGGTTTAAGTTGTGGTAGTAATCTGATAATTCTTTCAGCTTCATCAGTAAGTAGTTGATGTCCTTTGGAAATTATATTTGTTATTTTTCCTTCTTTATCAATTATAAATTTAATATTTACAGTTCCTTGAATTTCAAATTTTGCAGCTAAAATCGGATAATTAAAATTACTTTTAATATGATTTTGTATCATTTCATTGAAACATTCCATATGTTTTTCTTTTTCAAATTTTTCACATTCTTTAAATAATGGAATATCTTCTATAACTGATATACTCACTTCTTTGTTTTCAGAACTAATATCAGTAGTTTCAATTTCAATTTGGGAAAACCCAAAATTAGGAAACAAACTAAAATAAGTCAATACAATTTTTTTTCACAACGAAC
>JAAURU010000002.1 GCA_012032075.1 Flavobacterium sp. | reverse complement strand
ATGAGATTTAAAGTTTAATTTATTAAAGTAAATTTCTTTTTTATCTAGTTGCTCAAAAACAAAATAACTCACCACACCCGATTGCATAACCATTAATGTGGCTTCTTCTCCTTTTTTTAGCTTCAAATGGCACAAAAATATCTGGAGTAATGCCTCCACCACCATAAACAATTCGTCCTTTTTTTGTTTTAAATTTTAAACTATCTGCAACTTTTATGCTATCGGCTTCATATAATTCTCCACTTTGAAAGCGTTTTTCAAATTCGTTAAAATAAGCTTCACCTTTATCTTCATAAGGTTTTTGAATAGAACGTCCAGAAGGAGTATAATACCTAGCAACAGTTAATCTAACAGCAGAACCATCTCCTAGTGGCATTTCGCGTTGCACTAATCCTTTTCCAAATGAACGACGACCTATTACTAAACCCCTATCATTATCTTGTATTGCTCCTGCTAAAATTTCACTTGCAGAAGCACTGTTTTCATTAATTAAGACAAATATTTTCCCGTTTTCAAAATCTCCTTTTGAAGTAGCAAATGTTTTGTCTTCTCTTCCTTTTTATTTTTAGTTTTAACCACTAATTCTTTATCTTTCAATAAATCATCTGCAATTTGAACTGCAATTTCAAGATAACCTCCTCCATTGTCTCTCATATCTATTACTAATTCTTTTATACCTTCTCTTTTTAATGACAATAGAGCTTTATGAAATTCGTCATAAGTGGTTTCTGCAAATCGATTTATTTTAATGTAACCTATTCTATCTGAAACTTTTAAAGCAATATCTACGCTTTTTATTGGAACAACATCTCTTGTAACTTTTATTTTTAATTTTTGATTGGTTGCTTTTCTATATATAGTAATATCAACTTTAGAGCCTTTTTCTCCTTTTAATTTAGAAAACAAACTATCATTTTGAATTTTTTTATTGAAAAGTTGAGAATTATCTGCAAATAATATTCTGTCTCCAGCTTTAATTCCTGCTTTTTCAGAAGGACCGTTTTGGATAGGTTTTATAACTGCAACGGTATCTTTGTATATGTAAAAATTAACGCCTATACCTACAAAGTCTCCTTTCATACTTTCAGTAACACCTTGTAAATCTTTTTTATTAATGTAAACAGAATGTGGATCTAAATTTTCAAGAATACCATTGACGGTTAAATCTACAATGGAATCTGTGTTAATATCATCTACATATTCTCTATCTATAAAATCAATTAGTTTATTAAGCTTATTTTTTTTTGAATTTTTTGCTAAAAAATCTGAATTACTAAATGAATTTAATTTACTTCCCAATAGTAAACCAACCGCAACAGCTATTGCGATTATTATAGGGAAATATATTTTATTCATTTTCATTTTTTTAATTTAAATCTTCTAACAGTTCTACTTCAACTCCTGCTTTTCGCAAAAAATCAACACCAGATGTATCTTTATAAGCTTCATGATAAACTACTCTTTTTATGCCTGATTGATGTATTAATTTGCTACAATCTTTACAGGGTGATAAAGTAATATATAAGGTTGCATTTTCGCAAGATTGAGTAGAACGAGCTACTTTTAAAATTGCATTAGCTTCTGCATGAAGCACATACCATTTTGTTATATTATCGTCATCTTCACAACAATTTTCAAAACCTGTAGGTGTTCCATTGTAACCATCTGATATTATCATTCTATCCTTCACAATAATTGCACCAACTTTTTTTCGCTTACAATATGACAGTTGTCCCCACTCTTTTGCAATGCGCAAATATGCCTTGTCATATTTTAGTTTTTTTTCTTCCATTTATCTAATTCCAAATTTCACTTCCTATAATCATTGGCAAAACTACTCCGATTATAAATGCCGACATAACTAATGCCCAATCTCTATTTGAAAACCTAAAAAAAGTTTGCACAATGTAGGCTATTATTAAAACTACAAAAACAACCATTATTTGTGCCGCTTCTATACCTAGAGCAAATTCTAATAAAGGCAACAATTTAGCTGTTGCGTTTCCTGGTAAAATAGTCTTAAAATAATTTGAAAAACCAAGTCCATGTATAATTCCAAAAAACAAGGTTACGATTGCAATAAAAGTAATGCTTTCATTTTTTGACGATTTACCTGCTGTAAATAAATGAAACACTGCTGTTATAAGAATTGTAATAGGAATTAAGAATTCAATTAATGAAGCTTTCACAGAAACGATACCAAAACAGAAAGAATTAATGACAAGGTATGGCCTATGGTAAATAGAGAAACCAACACAAAAACACGTTTCCAATCTTTAAATGCATAAGGCAACATTAATGCAATTAAAAACAACACATGATCATAAGCATGAATGTCTAAAACATGATTAAGACCTACTTTAAAATACAACAAAAATTGTGACATAAATTAACCTTTTATTTGGGGAATTCAAACATACAATTTATTTTAGAAAAATTAAATTCCTTTATGAAAAGCTTGACAATTATTTTTAAAAAAATAGATTATTTATAAAATTTCGTTTTTTGGTTGTTTTAAAAAATAAATAATGTGTAATTTTGCAAAACTTAAAAAGAAAAATTATGTCATTTTCAGATTTATTTGATAACGAATTTAAAAATAGAAACAAAGGTCATTTTTCAGCAATAGTAAGAGTTGCATTATCTGACGGTGAATTAACCACAGAAGAAAAAGATTTTTTAGACAAATTAGCAGTTCGACTAGAAATTTCTAAAGCTGAATATGAAGAAATTTTAGAAAACCCATCTAAATATCCTATAAACCCTCCAGTTTTACATATTCAAAGATTAGAACGTTTGTATGATTTAGCCAGAATGGTATATGCTGATCATGTTTTAGGGCCAAGACAAAAACAAATTTTAACCCGTTTTGCATTAGCTTTAGGATTTACTCCTAGTAATGTAAATTACATTGTTGATAAAGCTTTATCATTATTAGTTTTAAATGTAGATTTAGATACCTTTATATACGAAATTCAACATATGAATAAATAAAAATAGAGCTCTGAAAATTCAGAGCTTTTTAGTTGTTACGAATTTTTCATAAATTCTTCTGCTTTTTCAACCATATTTTTACTTCCACAGAAAAAAGGCACACGTTGATGTAATGCTGTTGGTGTCAATTCCATAATTCTGTTATAACCATCTGATGCTTTTCCACCAGCTTGCTCTGCAATGTAAGCCATTGGATTACACTCATATAAAAGTCTTAGCTTTCCATTAGGTGCTTTTGAACTTGTAGGATATATATAAATTCCACCTTTTATCATGTTTCTATGAAAATCAGAAACCAAACTTCCTATATATCTCGAAGTATAAGGTCTATCTCCTTCTTCCATTTGACAATATTTTAAATAGTTTTTTACACCCTGAGGAAAATGAATGTAGTTTCCTTCATTTATAGAATAAATAGTTCCATCTTTTGAAAATTGCATGTTAGGATGAGAAAGATAAAATGTTCCTATAGCTGGATTTAATGTAAACCCATTTACACCATGACCAGTAGTATAAACTAACATAGTTGAAGTTCCATAAATAACATATCCTGCTGCAACTTGATTCACTCCTGGTTGTAAAAAATCTTCCAGTTGCACTGGAGTTCCTATAGGAGTGATTCTTCTGTAAACAGAAAAAATAGTTCCTACCGAAACATTAACATCTATATTTGAAGAACCGTCTAAAGGATCAATCAAAACCACATATTTATTATTGTGACCTTTGTCTGAACCTTCAACAGTTATAAAATCATCATTTTCTTCAGAAGCTATTCCACAAACTATCTCTCTATTTGTTAATGTTTGAATAAAAGTTTCATTGGCAAACACATCTAATTTTTGTTGGTCTTCACCTTGAATATTTTGTTCTCCTGCGGCACCAACAATATCGACTAATCCAGCTTTATTTACTTTGTAATTAACTACTTTTGCAGCTAAACGAATTGAATTTATAATCCTCGATAATTCTCCCGTGGAATACTGAAAAGAATTTTGATGCTCAATAATAAATTCTCCAAGGGTTGTATTTCTTTCTTCCATTACGCAAACGTTGTAATTAATTTATAAAGCAAATATCGTTTTTTTAACGAATGATTACTAACTTAAAATAGAAAAAAAACGTATTTTTATAATAAATTTATAAATTATTGGAATTAAGTATAATAAATTATTTTTTTATGTTATTTTTTTTTTATTTCTTTGCTCGTGTTCGAACACGAGATTATTCAAATTCGAAAAATTAAATTGATTTGACCCTAAATCTTATATTATGAAAACAAAATTACTTTTTCTTTCAACATGCTTTTTTAGCATTGCCTCTTTTTCACAAGTTTTAAATGCAAATGGCCCTGGCAATACCTATGAAGAAATTAATGCTTTTTTTGCTCCAGGTTATACTGCTGTAGAATCTCCTGATCAATTACCCGAAGGAAGCCATTCCTCATTTGGAAGACATATTGATGAAATTTTTGATGCAACAGCAAATAAAATTTGTATTTCGTTTTTTTTTCACATTTGAATGACGATAATGATGTATCTACAAATTCTACTGATAGAATTCGTGTAGAAATAAAACCTATAATCCATCACCTGCAAATATGAAAGCTACTTTAGGAGAAACTGTTACCTACAAATGGAGATTTAAACTCCCTTCTGGTTTTTTACCTTCAACAAGTTTTACTCATATTCATCAAATAAAAGCAGTAGATGGTGATGATGGTGATCCTATATTTACATTAACTCCCAGAAGGGGCACTGGAGGTAATCCAAATAGTTTAGAGTTAGTTTATGATGAAAATGCTACGGCAAGCCCATCAGCTGTAGCAAGTGCTAACTTGTCAGAATTTTTAAATGTTTGGGTAGAAGTAACTGAAACAATCTTTTATAGCACAACATCTGGAACAATCACTTTAAATATTAAAAGAGTAAGTGATAATGCATCTTTACTTTCTTACACAAATAATAATATCATTACTTTTAGACCTGATAATACTTTTGTAAGACCAAAATGGGGTATTTATAGAAGAACTAAAAATAGTTCTGGTGTTCCTATTTCAGGTTTAAGAGACGAAGAAGTTCTTTTTTCTGATTTTTCAGTAACTGAAGGGGTTTTATCTTCAGATAATTTTGAAAATGAATTTGTGGGTTTAAAATCAAACCTTATAGAAAGTTATTTAGAATTTACTTTTTTAGATAATGAAAATAAAGAATTCAAGATTTATAATAACACAGGTGCCGAAGTTAAAACTTTTACTGTTACCAGTTCTCAAAAATAAACGTTGAAGAATTAGCCGCTGGTGTTTATTTTCTTAAAAACAAAGAAGGTAAAACAGCACGATTTATAAAAAAATAATACATAAAAAATGAGATTACTTTACAGATTACTTTTTATTTTCCTATTTTCAGGAACAAGTATTTTTGCACAACAAACGCAAAGATTAACTAACGATTGGAAATTTTTAAAAAGTGATATTGGAGGCATTTGGGAAATCTTACGTAAATCTAAAGAAGGAACTTCTGAAGCAGTGCCTATTTGGACAAATGTAAAGCTTCCTCACTGTTTTAATGCAATCGATTGCGTTGACCCAATTGTAAATTATTATCAAGGTCCTGGTTGGTACACTACGCTATTAAAAGTAGAAAATCCTTATGAAAACGGAAGAACCATTCTTCATTTTGAAGGAGCTGGACAAAAAACACAAGTCTATGTTTATGATACAAAAGTCGCTGACCATGTAGGTGGTTATGATGAATGGAGTGTTGATATAACGGATTACGTTTCGAAATTTAAAAATCTAAAAGAATATGGTGGGAAAATTCCAATTTCTATTCGTTGTGATAACTCACGAGATTTAGAAATGATTCCATCAGATTTATCCGATTTTAATATTTATGGTGGTCTTTATCGCTACTTAAACTTAATGTATGTTCCACAAGTTTCTATAGACAAAGTATTTGCTTTAGCTTCAACTGATGCTAATGGTAAAGAAGGAACTGTAAAAGTCTCAGCTATTATACATAATCCAATAGGTTTAGATAAAGGGAATTTTAATGTAAGCATTAAAGATCCCTTTGGGAAAACAGTTTACACAGCTAATCAAGAAATGAAATTGTTTTATGGAGAGAAATTCATTACCGAATTCAAAACAAAAAAACCCATTCTTTGGTCAACCGATAATCCATATTTATACACTGTTGAAGTAAGTGTTTCGAGCAATAATCAAACCCATCTTCACAAAGAAAAAATAGGTTTCAGACATTTCGAATTTGTTAAAAAAGGACCATTTAACCTCAACGGAAAAAGGTTATTATTAAGAGGAACTCATCGTCATGAAGATCATGCTGGTGTTGCCGCTGCAATGACAGAAGAAATGATGATAACCGAAATGAAAATGATGAAAGAAATGGGTGTGAATTTCATCCGTTTAGGACATTACCAACAATCTCGTATCATTTTAGATTTATGTGATAGTTTAGGAATTCTAGTTTGGGAAGAAATTCCTTGGTGTCGTGGTGGACTTGGAGGTGCTACTTATCAAGAGCAAGCCAAAAGAATGTTAACCAATATGATTCAACAACATTACAACCATCCTTCGATAATTATTTGGGGAATGGGTAATGAAAACGATTGGCCAAATGATTTTTCAACTTTCGATAAGCATGCTATTCGCGAATTCATGAAAGAATTACATGATTTGAGTCACACTATAGATGATTCTAGAAAAACAGCTATTCGTCGTTGCGAATTTTGTGCAGATATTGTCGATATTTATTCACCATCTATTTGGGCTGGTTGGTACAGAGGTGTTTATGAAGAATACAAAGAAGTTTCTAGAAAAGAATTTGAAAAAGTGGATAACTTTTTACATGTAGAATGGGTGAGGTGATAGTCATGCTCGTCGTCATTCAGAAAGTCCAGACCAAGCTCTAACTAAAATAAAACGCTCAGGTGTGGGTGATGAAAGAGCTGGTGATGCTTCATTATATGGTGGAAGTGCTCGTGTTTCAAAAGATGGAGATTGGAGTGAAAGTTACATCTGTAATCTTATTGATTGGCATTTAAAAGAACAAGAAACTATGCCTTGGTTAAGTGGAACAGCTTACTGGCCTTTTAAAGATTTTTCAACACCTGTTCGTCCTGAAAATCCAGTGCCCTATATGAATCAAAAAGGTGTAATTGAACGTGATTTTACTAAAAAAGAAGCCTTTTATGTTTTCCAATCGTTTTGGACAACCAAGTTAATGGCTCATATTTATGGCCATTCTTGGCCAGTGCGATGGGGTGATGCTGAAGAATTAAAAATGATAAAAGTATATTCTAATGCTGATGAAGCCGAATTATTTTTCAATGGAAAAAGCTTAGGAGTTAAAAAACGTAACAGTCAAGATTTTCCAGCTGCAGGATTACGATGGGAAGTAAAATATAATGAAGGAGCTAATCAAATAAAAGTAGTGGCTAAAAAAGGAAAAGAAACCGTAACCGATGAAATTACTCAAATGTATCAATCAGAGAAATGGGGAGAACCTGCAAAATTGAAATTTGAGAAAATTTCTGATGAAAATGATATAGTAACTATCAAAGCTACTTTAGTAGATGCTAAAGGTTTAATATGCCTTGAAAGTCGCTCTTATATCGATTTTGGTTTAACAGGAGATGGAAAATTAATTGAAAACCAAGGAACTTCTTCGGGTTCAAGTCACGTACAATTTTATAACGGACAAGCCATTATTAGTTTACATAAAAATAAAGGTAAAAGTTTTGTAAGTGCTTCCTCTGATGGAATTGCAACTGAATTTTTAGAAATCAAATAAGATGCAAATCCTTCGAAAAATAGTTTTTTTTAGTTTTCCGTTATTTCTTTTGAGTTGCGCTTCTAAAAAAGAAAATACAGCTGAAAATTTTGTTGCCAAAGCAAATGCTGTTTTAAAAGAACAAGTTTTGGCTGAAGCCGAAAAAGCATTATTAGAGCAACCAATAACTGTAACTAATGAAAGTTCAAGCAGAAGCGCAGGTGGTAAACACGATTTTTATTCGGAAGGTGATTATTGGTGGCCCGATGAAAAAAATCCTGACGCTCCTTATGTGCAAAGAGATGGTTTAACCAATCCTGAAAATTTTGTAGCGCACCGTTTGGCAATGATTCGTTTGTGTAAAATTGTAGGCGCATTGGCTTCAGCTTATAAATTAACAGGTGATGAGAAATATGCAAAACAAGTCTCGAAACATTTAGAAGCTTGGTTTATCAATTCGGAAACAAAAATGAATCCTAATCTTCAATTCGCACAAGCAATAAAAGGAAGATTTACAGGAAGAGGAATTGGAATTATTGACACTATTCAGTTAATGGATGTTGCTCAAGGCACTTTGGTATTGCAAAATACGTTAGAAAAATCGGTTTTTGAAGGAGTTCAAAAGTGGTTTTCAGAGTATTTGAATTGGATGATGACCAACCAAAATGGGAAAGACGAAATGAACGCTAAAAACAATCATGGCACTTGTTTTGTGATGCAAGTAGCTAGTTTCGCTAAACTAACTAATAATAAAGAACTATTGACTTTTTGTAGTACTAGATATAAAACCGTTTTATTGCCTAATCAAATGGCTCAAGATGGCAGTTTTCCTCTTGAAATGGCTCGCACAAAACCTTATGGTTATGCTTTGTTCAATTTAGATGCTATGGTAACTTTATGTCAAATTTTATCTACAAAAGAAGATAATTTATGGGAATTTACTACTTCTGATGGTTTGACTATTAAAAAAGGAATCGAATTTATGTATCCGTTTGTAGCAGACAAATCAAAATGGACTTTACAACCCGATGTAATGTATTGGGACGAATGGCCTGTTGCCCAACCAGCATTTATTTTTGGTGCCAATGCTTACAATAATGAAGATTGGTTTTTGGTTTGGAAAAAATTACAACATAATCCACAAGTGCAAGAAGTAGTTCGAAATTTAACTGTAAAAAATCCCATTATTTGGATGAACTAAAAAATATAAAAATGATAAAATATAGATTATATATAGCTACAAGTCTTTTACTTTTTTGTACCAATGTTACTTTGGGACAAAAACAAATTAAACTTATCGAATCTCAAACCGATTTAATGCTTTCTGAAATCAAAAAAGTCGATACTAAAGATGGAACACTAGTTACTCCAAGAACTATTGATGATGGTAAACTAAAATTAGTACCTTCAAAAGACTGGACAAGCGGTTTTTTTGGTGGAGAATTATGGTATTTATACGAATTAACAGGAAATGAAAAATGGAAAAATGAAGCTAGGGCTTACACCACTCCAATTGAACAAGAAAAACTAAATGGCAAAACGCATGACATGGGTTTTAAAGTCTATTGTAGTTTTGGAAATGCGTATCGTTTAGAAAAAAAGGAAAGTGATAAAGAAATTTTAATTCAAGCAGCAAACACACTAATTACGCGTTTTAACCCAAAAGTTGGAGCCATACGTTCTTGGGATCACAACAAGGATAAATGGGATTTTCCTGTGATTATCGACAATATGTTAAACCTAGAATTACTTTTCGAAACTACAAAAATAACTGGTGATTCAACTTATTACAATATTGCAGTTACACATGCCAACACTACTTTAAAAAATCATTTTAGACCAGATAATAGTTGTTACCATGTAATTGGTTATAATCCAGAAACAGGTGAAGTGGAAAAAAAGAACACACATCAAGGCTATTCTCATGATTCTGCTTGGTCAAGAGGCCAAGGTTGGGCAATTTATGGTTATACCATGTGTTATCGTTACACGAATGACAAACGTTATTTAGAACAAGCTGAAAAAGTAGCAACTTATTTGTTTAACAATAAAAATATGCCGAATGACTTAATTCCATATTGGGATTTTGATGCTCCAGAAATTCCAAACGAACCTAGAGATGTTTCTGCTGGAACAGTTATTGCTTCTGCTCTATATGAATTGAGTTCCTATAGCAAAAAAGGAAAAGACTATCATAAAAAAGCAGAAACCATGATGAAGAATATTTGTAAAAATTACACTTCAAAAAAAGGAACCAACCTAGGATTTATTTTAGACCACAGCACTGGTTCAAAACCGCATAAATCGGAAATTGATGTGCCTATTATTTATGCTGACTACTATTATTTGGAAGCTTTATTAAGACAAAAAAAATATAAAATCTAATTATGAAAAAACTTAGAAAAATTACCGCTATTACTTTTCTTTTATTATTTTCAACACAAGCATTTTGTACAGAATATCCTGTAACTTCTTCTGCAGAAATTAAGAAATTAAAACTTGTTCCTGGTGATAAAGTTATTATGCAAGAAGGTGAATGGAAAGATCAAGTTATTACATTAAAGGTAATGGAACAGCAGAAAAATCAATAATTTTAACAACTGCAAATCCAGGAAAAGTAATGCTTTCTGGAAATTCTATTTTAAAAATCGATGGTCAATTTCTTGTTGTTGATGGACTTTTTTTTACCAACGGATTTTCTTTAGATAATGATGTTATGTCTTTTTCAAAGACTTCTTCAAATTGTAGAATTACAAATTCAAGCATATTAAATTATAGTAATCCAGATAAAACAGTAGATTACAAATGGGTTTCTTTGCATGGTACAAAAAACAGAGTGGATCATTGTTCATTCACTGGAAAAACACACCAAGGAACCTTAATGGTTGTTTGGCTTAGTGAAACGGAAGCTCCTAATTATCATCAAATAGACCATAATTATTTTGGACCAAGACCTCCTTTAGAAGTTAATGGTGGAGAAATTATTCGTGTAGGAACAAGTGAATGGTCTATGAGTGATTCTTTCACAGTAATAGAAAAAATGTATTTGATAATTGCGATGGTGAAATGGAAATTGTTTCTATCAAATCAGGAAAAAATAAAATTTTAGAAAATTTATTTTATGAGTGTGATGGAACTTTAACACTTCGTCATGGAAACGGAAATGAAGTAGCCAATAATTATTTCAT
Source organism: Flavobacterium sp. (assembly GCA_012032075.1). Classification (GTDB taxonomy): domain Bacteria; phylum Bacteroidota; class Bacteroidia; order Flavobacteriales; family Flavobacteriaceae; genus Flavobacterium. Next base: position 24,446 of record JAAURU010000002.1, on the reverse strand, counting down.
TGGCAATCAAAAAGCAAATACTGGTGGAATAAGACTTATTGGTGAAAACCACATTGTTCACGATAATTATCTTCATGGTTTAGCTGGAACAAATTTAAGAGCTGCAGTTTCAGTAATGAATGCGGTAATCAATCCAGAGTTAAAGGAATATTGGCAAGTGAGAAACACTAAAATCTATAACAATACAATGGTCGAATGTAAGGAAGCAATTACGTTAGGTTCTGGAAAAAATGAAACTCGTATTGTTACACCAGATGGACTTTCAATTACTAATAATATTGTGATAAATTGTAAAAAACCGTTAACCAAAAAAGACAATCCTAGAAATTTAACCATTAAGGATAACGAACTCAAAAATTCTGAAGAAAAAATTGAAGGTTTTGTTCCTTCTAATGCTAAGTTTAAAATTACCAATAAAATTTGGCAAATTAAAGGGCAAGAAAAATCATTTTTTTGGGAAGTTGACAAGGCTGGAGCTTCATGGGAAACTCAAGAATTAAAAATTAAAATAAAATAATTAATCAATTGTCAAACTGAGCTTGTCGAAGTTGTTTAAGGTTTTAATTAATGTAATTCAATTCTTAAAAAACTTTTACAAAAAAAGTGCTAACAACTAGATAATTAGCACTTTTTTTATTTAATAGATTCTTTTACAATAATTTCAACAGGTACATTTTGAAGAGCTTCCAATTTTTCTTTTAAAACAATGGATTTATATAAATATTCGATCCCTAGAAATCCTTGTTGATCTGGTTTTTGATTAATTAGAAAGTCAACATAACCTTCTTTTAAATAATTTATATTTTTATCCAATAAGTCATAGCCTACAACATTTATATCTTGAATGTTATTTGACTTCAAAAAATCAGCAACAATGTAAGAACGAGAATTTGGAATAAAAACAGAACTCACATTTTCAAACATCTCAATATTTAACTTGTCTTTTTCAGAATCTTTAATATCAATCTCTTTTAAAACAACGTCTTTAAATTTTTCTTTCCCATTAAAAAAGGAATAAAACCCTTTTATTCTTTGTAAATAAACAGAAGTACTTTCAATTTCTCTTGTAATTTTTATAATTAAAATAGTATTCCCTCTATTAAAGTTCATACTAGATAATTTTCCTGCAATCAATCCACTTTGAACAGCATCTTGACCTGTATAAGCAATGTCGGTAAAATCAGAAACATTAGAGTCAATCATTACCGTTTTTAGATCAATTTTATTGCATTTTTCTAAAAACAATTTGGATTCTTCATAAAATATTGGAGCAAATAATAATCCGTCATATTTTTTTTCAAAAATCTTATTCGAAATTACTTTAAAAGAACTAGAGTCGTATTCATAAAATGGTAATCAATGATGATTCCGAATCGTTTAAATTCTTCTTCCGCTTTTTTAATACCTTCAATTGGTAATTCCCAATATTCTAAACCTTTACTTTTTGGTAAAAGAACAGCAAAGTGAAACTTTTTATTAAACGCTAAGTTACTGGCAAAAATATTTTTCTTATAACCATATTCTTTAATGATAGCATTTACTTTTTCAATATTTTCCGCAGAAACTTGTCCCCTATTATGAATAATACGGTCAACTGTTCCTTCTGATACTCCGGCTAATTGAGCAATTTTCTTAATTGTTATAATGATATACTGTATTAAATTAAACTTATTTTAATTTTTAAAAATCAATATTTTAACAAAACTCTAGCAAAAAAATTAATTCCACAAAAATAACCACCTTTTTTTAGCAAATGCTTTTTATTTTAAATAAAAAAAATAATATATTTGTTTATTCGCGTGTGCGAACACGAATATACTAAAAAATGTTTTAATTCTCAATATCAGATTACTAAAATGTCAAAAAAGATAGTTGCATTAGGAGAAATTATGTTACGGTTATCCACACCTAACCAGAAACGAATCATTCAATCTGAATCGTTAGACGTTTGTTATGGTGGTGCAGAAGCTAACGTTATCAATTCGTTAACCAATTTTGGATTAAATGGCGTTTTTGTTACCAAAGTTCCCGATAATCCCATTGGACAATCAGCCATAAATCAACTGAATCGCTATGGAATTAATACGCAATATATTATTAAAGGAGGAAATCGCTTAGGCATTTATTTTGTAGAACCGGGTTTTTCATTACGATCTACTCAAGTAGTCTATGATAGAGCTGGATCATCCATAACAGAAGCTTCTTTCGAAGAATTTGATTTTGAAACGATTTTCAAAGGTGCTGAATGGTTTCACATTAGCGGTGTTACTCCTGCCATAAGTGAAAAAGGAGCTATTCTAACTGAAAAAGCTTTACAATTTGCAAAATCTAAAGGAATTACAACCAGTTTCGATGTGAATTATCGCAAAAATTATGGTCGCAAGAAAAGCTACTAGTATTATTAAAAATCTTTGTCAATATGTTGATGTTTGCATTGGGGTTGACCCAACATTAGGTGTTATTACAACTCCAGATAAAATGCAGGAAGACCGAATTACCAAAGAAGGTTTTAAAGATATTTTCAAACAACTAAAAGAATTATACGGATTCAAATTTATTGCAACTTCATTACGTGAAAACCACACGGCAAGTGAAAACAGTTGTGCAGCGATGGTTTATGATGGAACTGAATTTTACGAAACCAAAAAATATGATGTCCGAATAGTAGATCGTGTAGGTACTGGAGATGCTTTTGCAGCTGGATTAATTTATGGTTTAGCAACAGGAATGTCCACAAAAGATACAGCCGAATTTGCAGTAGCGAATAGTGTTATAAAACACACTATTCATGGAGATTTCAATCAGGCAACTTTAAGCGAAGTGATGGATTTAATGAAGGGTGAAAATACAAGAGTAAAACGATAAATTATGATTATAGATACAATAGAAAACGCATCCAAATATTTTTCAAATCATAAGTCGTTTCAAGAAGCATTTGAATTTATAAAACATCATGGTGGTTTTTCAAATATAACAGAAACCGAATTTGTAATTAATGAAAATTTAAAAGCATTTGTAGCACAGTTTCAGGGTGAAACAATAGAAAATGCTGCAACAAAATTTGAATGTCATAATAAAAATATAGATATACAATACTGTATTTCAGGTTCAGAAACTTTTGGTTGGAAACCAAGACAAAATTGTTCCAATGTTAAAGAAGCTTATAATGACGAAAAAGATGTTCTTTTCTTTAATGAAAAACCCGATATGTATTTCACACTACATTCAGGTCAATTTGTAGTCTTTTTTCCTGAAGATGTGCATGCTCCAAACAGTAGTGATGGAGAAATAAAAAATTAGTAATAAAAGTTTAAAATATAAGTAATATGAATACACAAGAAATGCAAAATGTAATTATTAATCAAGGTATTCTTCCCTTATATTTTAATGCAGATGAAACTGTAAGTAAGGAAGTTTTAAAAGCCATTTATAAAGCTGGAATTAAAGCAGTTGAATACACTAATCGTGGTGAAACTGCGCTTAAAAACTTTACTGCGTTAGTGACACTTCGCAATCAAGAAATGCCCAATATGCTTCTTGGAATTGGAACAATTAAAAACCTTGAACAAGCCAAAGCCTATTTAGAAATTGGTGCCGATTTTTTATTAAGTCCTGGATACGTTGCTGAAGTTGCAGAATATTGCGTATCAAAAAACATTTTTTACAGTCCTGGTTGCATGACACCAAGTGAAATTATTGCAGCAGAAAATGCTGGCATTCAATTCATAAAACTATTTCCTGGAAATATTTTAGGAACAGAATTTCTAGGCGCTATAAAAGATATTTTTCCAAATTTATATTTTATGCCAACTGGTGGAGTTGATACTTCAGAAGAAAATATTAGTTCATGGTACAAAGCAGGTGTTTCGGCTGTGGGAATGGGAAGTAAGTTAATTAGTAAAGCTTTAATGGAAGCAAAAGATTATCAAACTATAGAACAAAAGACAAAAGAAGTTATTGAAACAATTCAAAAAATAAAAACGAAATAAGAATGACAAATTTATTTGATTTAAAAGGAAAGGTAGTCTTAATTACAGGTGGTGCAGGAGTATTAGGAAGTGGAATGGGTAATGTATTGGCTCAAAATGGAGTAACTGTTGGAATTGTAGGATTAACTATGGAAGAGGCAGAAATTACAGTGAAAATGATTCAAGACAATGGTGGAAAAGCTTTTGCAGTAAAAGGAAATGTTCTAGTTAAAGAAGAAATGGAAGCTATTAGAGATAAAATTTTAGCTGATTATGGTAAACTTGATATTCTTATCAATGCAGCTGGAGGAAATATGCCTGGTGCAACAATTGGACCAGATCAAGCTATTTTCGACATGAAAGAAGCCGATTTACAAAAAGTATTGAACTTAAATATCATTGGAACTATGCTGCCTTCTCAAGTATTTTCTGAAATATTTGCGAAACAGAAATCGGGAATAATAATTAATATTTCATCTGCTTCTGCTTCTAGACCATTGACAAGAGTAGTTGGTTATTCGGCATCAAAAGCTGCAATCGATAATTTCACTCAATGGATGGCAGTAGAGCTAGCGACAAAATATGGAGAAGGACTACGTGTAAACGCAATCGCACCAGGCTTTTTCGTAGGAGAACAAAACAGAAGATTACTTTTAAATGAAGATGGAACATTGACACCTCGTGGAGAAACGATTTTAGAGCATACTCCTATGGGAAGATTCGGAATTCCAGAAGATTTATACGGGACACTTTTATATTTATGTAGCGATGCTTCCAAATTTGTAACTGGAATTACCTTAAAAGTTGATGGTGGTTTTGGTGCAAAAAGTATTTGATATAATAGGTTAAAAGTTTAAAAGGTTAAGGGTTTAAAAGTTTTTGAATCGAAAAATAAATTTAGAATAACTTAATAAACTTTAATTCCTTAATGGTTTAAATAAATCAAAAACAAATTTAGAATAACTTAATGAACCTTAATTTCTTAATGGTTTAAAAAATAACATAAAATTATGGAACAAACATGGAGATGGTATGGGCCAAAAGACCCAGTAAGCCTTGCAGATGCTAAACAAGCTGGTGCAACTGGAATTGTTACTGCATTACATCATATTCCAAACGGACAAGTATGGGAAGTGGCTGAAATTATGAAACGTAAACAAGAAGTAGAAGCTGCTGGATTGACTTTTTCAGTAGTAGAAAGTATTCCCGTTCATGAAGATATTAAAAAACAATCGGGTAATTATTTGCAATATATTGAAAACTACAAACAAAGTATCAGAAACTTGGCTCAATGTGGAGTTTATGTAGTTTGTTATAATTTCATGCCCGTTTTAGATTGGTCAAGAACCGATTTATCTTATGAAATGCCAGATGGTTCTAAAGCTTTGCGTTTTGATGTGAACGAATTTGCGGCATTCGAATTATTTATTTTAAAAAGACCTGGAGCTGAAAACACCTATACCGAAGCTCAAATTGCTAAAGCAAAAGCGACTTTCGAAAAATTATCAGAAGCAGATAAAATAAAATTACAACAAAATATAATTGCAGGTTTACCAGGAGCAGAAGAATCATATACTGTTGAAGATTTTTTAAAAGTATTACAAGGCTATGATGGTATCGATGCAAAGAAATTAAAAGAAAATTTATATTATTTCCTTCGCGAAATTGTTCCAGTTGCTGAAAGTGTGGGCGTAAAAATGGCAATTCATCCAGATGACCCACCGTATCCAATTTTGGGTTTACCAAGAGTAGTAAGTACAGAAGCTGATTTAAAACAATTATTGAATGCCATTGATTCTCCTTCAAATGGATTTACTATGTGTACTGGTTCTTATGGTGTAATTGCAGAAAATGATTTGCCAGGAATTGTGGACAGACATGGCAAAAAAATGAATTTCATTCACTTAAGAAGTACACAACGTGATGCAGAAGGTAATTTCTACGAAGCCAATCATTTAGAAGGTGATGTAGATATGTATGAAGTGATAAAATCTATCTTAAAAAAACAATACGAAACAGGTAGAAATATCCCAATGCGACCTGATCACGGTCACCAAATGTTAGATGATTTGAATAAAAAAACAAATCCTGGTTACTCTGGAATCGGACGTTTACGTGGTTTAGCAGAATTACGTGGATTAGAAATGGGAATAGAAAAAAGTATATTTAAAAAATAAAAAATGGCCAACCAACATTTTATAAACGATAGCTTTTTATTGCATTCTGAAACGGCAAAAAAATTATATAATGATTTTGCCAAAAATGAACCTATTTTAGATTATCACAATCATTTGTCTCCCAAAGATATTGCGGAAGACAGACAATTTAAAACCATAACTCAAATTTGGATTGAAGGTGATCATTATAAATGGAGAGCCATGCGTGCCAATGGAATTGACGAAAAGTATATTACTGGAAATGCTTCCGATTTGGAGAAATTCAAGAAATGGGCAGAAACAGTTCCTTATACTTTACGAAATCCATTGTATCATTGGACACACATGGAATTGAAGCTTTATTTTGGAATAACCGAATTATTAAATGGTGATAATGCAGAAGTAATTTACCATAAATGTAACGAATTACTACAAAAACGAGACTATTCAGTTAAAAATTTACTTCGAAAGCTTAATGTAAAAGTGGTAGGAACTACTGATGATCCTTCAGATGATTTAGCGTTTCATAAAAAAATTCAAGAAGATAACTATGAAATAAAAGTCTTACCAAGTTTTCGCCCAGATAAATATATAAACGTTGAAAATCATACTGATTTTTTAGTTTTCTAGAAAAATTGGAAAAACGTGTTGGATATTCCATTTCAACTTATGATTTATTATTAAAAGCGCTACAAGAAAGGCATGATTTTTTCCATGAAATGGGAGGAAGAATTTCAGATCACGGACACGGTAATTATTTTTTCGAAAATACATCGATTGATGAAGTAAGCCAACTGTTTTTACGATTAAAAAACAAAGAAGTACTAACTCAAACTGAAATTGACAAATACAAAACATACACTTTTTTAGAAGTTGCCAAAATGAATCATCAAAAAGGATGGACACAACAATTTCACGTTGGAGCTATTAGAAATAATAATTCAAAAATGCACCAATTATTAGGTTCTGACAACGGATTTGATTCTGTAGGTTCTCCTAATAAAGCAGAAAAAATGGCTTTACTTTTGGATAATTTGAATACTACAAACCAATTGGCAAAAACTATTGTGTACAATCTAAATTCAAACGAAAGTGAAATGGTTGCAGCCATGGTAGCTAATTTTAATGAAGGCCCTGTTGCTGGAAAAATGCAATATGGTGCTGCGTGGTGGTTTTTAGACCAAAAAAATGGCATTGAAAACCAATTAGAAGTGCTGTCTAATTTTGGTTTATTAAGCTGTTTTGTAGGAATGGTGACAGACTCAAGAAGTTTCATGTCTTTTTCTCGTCACGATTATTTCAGAAGAATTTTATGTAATATAATAGGTAATGAAATCGAAAACGGTTTGTTACCAAATAATTTGGAATTAGTAGGCACAATGGTTAAAAACATTTGCTATACGAATGCCACTAACTATTTAAAAGTATAAATTATGACTAAAAGTAACATTGGAAAATACCGTTGGACCATTTGCAGTTTACTGTTTTTTGCCACAACCATAAACTATTTAGACAGACAAGTTTTATCCTTAACATGGAGTGATTTATTGCACCAGAATTTCATTGGACAAATAACGATTATGGAAACATAACTGCATTATTCTCTATATTTATGCAATATCGTTATTGCTTGCAGGTCGATTTGTAGATTGGTTAGACACTAAAAAGGATTTCTTTGGGCAATTGGTATTTGGTCATTTGGTGCTTGTTTACACGCTTTTTGTGGAATCGGAACATCGGGAATTATAACAGGAAATTGGTTCGTGAGTTTTGAAGGAGCAAAAGATATTATAAGTACTATAAATGATACTGGAATGGTAATTAATGTAAGTGTTACCTTATTTATTTTTGCTCGTTTTATTTTAGCATTAGGTGAAGCAGGAAATTTTCCCGCAGCTATAAAAACTACAGCAGAGTATTTTCCTAAAAAGGATAGAGCTTTTGCTACTAGTATTTTTAATGCAGGAGCAACCGTTGGAGCACTAGCTGCACCTATCACAATTCCTTTTATTGCCAAAGCTTTTGGATGGGAAATGGCTTTTATAATTATTGGAGCTTTAGGTTTTGTTTGGATGGGATTTTGGGTCTTAATGTATGACAAACCTGAAAAACATCCTAGAGTTAGCGCAACTGAATTAGAATATATTCAACAAGATGATATTGCAAATGGCAAACTAGAAGGATATGTTCCAGAATCAACAAAAAAAGTATCTTTAGCGCAATGTTTCAAATACAAACAAACATGGGCTTTTGTATTTGGTAAGTTCATGACTGATGGTGTTTGGTGGTTCTTTTTATTTTGGACACCAGCTTATTTAAGTTCAGTTTACAATATGGATTCTACTCAAGCAGCTTTCCCATTATTTGTATTATATATGATTACCTTATTTTCAATTATTGGTGGATGGTTACCAACTTATTTTGTAGAGAAAAAAGGAATGGAACCTTATGCTGGAAGAATGAAGTCAATGTTAATTTTTGCATTTTTTCCTTTACTAGCTTTAATTGCACAACCATTAGGTCATTTAACATATTGGATTCCAGTTATTATAATTGGTATTGCTGGAGCTGCTCATCAAGCATGGTCTGCAAATATTTTTACTACAGTTGGTGATATGTTTCCAAAAAAAGCGATTGCAACTATTACAGGTATTGGAGGTTTAGCTGGAGGAGTTGGTTCCACATTTTTAAATAAAGGATCTGGTATGTTATTTGATTTTTCCAAAGAAACCGAAATGATTTTTATGGGCTTCAAAGGAATAGAAGCTGGCTATTTTATAATCTTTTCCATTTGTGCTGTTTGTTATTTAATAGGTTGGAGTGTAATGAAATTATTAGTTCCAAAATACAGTCCTATAACTGATTTATAAATTTTTTAGCTATGAAAAATATATTTTCTTACCTATTAGTTCCTCTTTTAAGCCTTTATGTATTTGATGTAATGGCTCAAAACTACCAGAAATTATTTTCAATAAAAAAGTAATGGCTGAAAAATTATTTACCCGACTTTAGTTATGCTGGTTATCATTATGGTGAAAAAGCAATCCCAAATAGTAAAGAAAATATAGTTTTAGCTACAGATTAGGGCTTATTGCCAATGACGAATTAGACAATTCAAAAACTTTAACTAAAGTCATTACCGAAACTAGTAAAAAAGAAGGAAATGTAGTTTTACAACTTCCTGCTGGAAAAATCATGTTGAGTGAGATTATTTATATTGAAAGAAGTAACTTTGTTTTAAAAGGAATGGGTTCTGATGAAAATGGTACAGAATTATATTTTCCCAGACCTATGATGTACTTGAAAGATCCAGAACCACTAGTAGAATTAAGAGAATATTTAATCGAATTAGACAAAAGACAACGAGAGAAAGAAAATAATATCGATTTACCATTTCGCAATATGCTTGGTCTGGTGTTTATATTTGGACACAAGTTCCAAAAGTTAGAGTAAAATCATATCTGGAAAAATATGATACGGAAAGTAAGCCTTTAGCAAAAGTAATTTCTGGAGAAAGAGGAGCTTTAACTTTTATAGTTTCAGATGCTAAAAATCTTAAATCAGGTGATGTTGTAGAATTACAATTATTTAATAAAGAAAGATGGTGAAAAAGGAGAAATAATTGATGAACTTTACCAAAAAAGTGGTGTAAAAATAGGTTCACATTATTGGAATTATCCTTTGTTACCAATTGTAAAACAACAAGTTGAAATTAGCAAAATAGATAAAAACACGATTACTATAAAATCTCCTTTAACAATTACTATAAAACCAAGTTACCAAGCACAATTGGTTGCTTGGGAACATTTAACAGAAGTTGGAATTGAAGATTTTAAAATTACTTTTCCAAATGCACCTAGAGTAGCACACCATGTTGAACAAGGTTATAATGGAATATATCTAACTCGATTATTTCATAGTTGGGTTAAAAATATAGTAATTGAAAACGCAGATAGCGGCATCTTAACAGAAGAAATTGCTAATGTTACTATTAAAGATATAACAACTAAAGGAGAACATTTTGCTCATTACACAGTTACTTTTGGTGGTGTTTATAATATTTTGGTAGAAGATATAAAAGTTTACAATCAAGCGGTTCCTCCATTAAGTTTTAATACATTTTCTACAAAAAGTGTCTATAAAAATTGTGAGGCTTTTCAATATACTTTGTTAGACCAACATTCAGGTGCTAATCATCAAAATTTATTTGATAATATTACAGTTCATTTTAAAGCTAATAAAGATAATACTTATCCTCTTTTTAGTGGTTGTGGTGCACCTTATGGGAAACCATCACATGGAGCATTTAGTACGTTTTGGAATATAAATGTAATTGTAGATTCTGAAACAGCAAAACCATTAATTAAACGCAATTGATGATGGACCAAACGTTAGAATTATAGGCTTACATGGAAATAGAAAGTTGAATGTAGAGTATAAACCTAATCCTTACATTGAATTACTAAATGAATCCATAAATAAATCTGAACCTTCATTATATGATTTCCAATTAAGAAAACAATTAAAAAAGTAATCAAAATTATATTTTAAAAGATAACGTTATTAAACAGTAACGTTATCTTTTTTATTTGAAGAAGCTCGATACTGAAGTTCTGGTTCTAAAACTATATTTTTAGTTCCCTTATCTAGTTTATTTTGAATTTTTTCAAGAAAAACTGTTGCTGTTAATTTCCCCATTTTTATAGGTGATTGATCTACTGATGAAATAGAAAGCTCATTAAATTGTGTAAAAGGTTCATTACCAAAACCAAAGACACTAAATTCATTTGGAACATCTATCTTATTTGCTTTTAATTCTTGAATAGCTCCTAAAGCTGCAAAATCACTCGAAGAAAACAGCGCATTTGGTTTATCTTTTAGTGTGAATAATTGTTTCAAAGCAGCTTTACCATCATCAATTTTACTTCTCACCTTAATTACATAGTCTTCATTATAGGCAATATTAGATTTCTTTAAAGCATCACAATATCCTTTGTAGCGGCTCTCATATATTTGTAAATTTTTATCTCCAGAAAAATGAGCAATTTTAGTTGCTCCTTCTTTAATAAGATGCATGGTAGCTAAATAGGCACCCATGTAATCATCAATAGTTACTGAACTAGCTTCTGGAACATCAATTTTTCTATCAAAAAAAACGACAGGGATATTTTTATTAATAACTTTAGTTATCAATTTAAAATTTTCATCAGAAACATTACAGGTAGATAATAAAAGACCATCCACTTGAGCATTTAATAATGTATTAATGTTTTCAATTTCCCTTTCAGGACTCTCATGAGTTTGACAAATAATAACATGATATCCCGAATCTTGTAACTCTTCTTCAATTCCTCTTATGACAGAAGATAAAAAATTATTATCTATTCTAGGTACAATTACTCCTACACTATAACTTTTACCACTTTGAAGCGCTCTAGCTAATTTATTTTGTTCATAATTTAAACTATCTGCAACTTTCAAAACCTTCGCTCTTGTTTCTTCACTAATCCTAGTATTTCCATTTAAAGCTCTGGATACAGTTGCAGCACTTAAGTTAAGCTTTTTAGCAATATCATATATGGTTGTTTTTTTAGTCATAGCAAATTTTAATAAATAGAAACAAAATTAGAATATTTAACTTTAGATTGTTGCATATTTAAAAAATTATATTTGATTTTTAACTAAATTTAACAACATTATTACATAATGATTTTATTATTATTATTATTTTATGAAAAATTAAATTTTTATTAAGAAATATTTTCATTATATAAATATTTTTTTATATTTGTGTAATCGATTACATATTATCGATGTATTTAAGAACATAACCTATCTAACGAATGAAAAAAATTTTATTTTATTTTCTATTGATTGTATCGACCTTTGCTAGTGCTCAGGACGGTTTTATTGAAATATCTGGTAAGGTAACAGATGAATTTGGAGCTTCACTAATAGGTGTAACTATTAAATCTGGTAGTAGCGGAACCTATAGTAATTTTGACGGAACATACAAAATAAAAGTTACAAACGATCCAAAAACTAAGATAACATTTTCCTCAGTAGGGTTTGCAGATCAAACTATCGAAATTGGAACACAAAAAACCATGAAATTGTTTTACAAGAAAACACTTTAAAAATAGATGAAGTAGTTGTAATAGGATATGGTACACAAAAAAGATCAAATGTAACTGGTGCAGTTGCAAAGATAAAGAGTGAAAAATTTGAAACAGCACCAGTATCAAGACTAGATCAAGCATTACAAGGAAAAATTGCAGGTGTGAGTGTTCAGAATGTTTCCTCAGAAGCTGGTGCTGATACTCAAGTAACTGTTAGAGGTATAAGTTCAATCGGTTCAGGAACAGGACCTTTAATTGTTGTAGATGGTCAACCTATACCAGATGGATTTGGAGCTATTAATAATGCAGATGTAGAATCTGTTGAAGTTTTAAAAGATGCTGCATCAGCTGCTATTTATGGTTCTAGAGGTGCAAATGGAGTAATACTAATTACAACTAAAAGTGGTAAAGACAAAAAAACAAGATTTAATTTTAGAAGTACCCTTGGATTTAAAAAAGCTTATGATACTTATGATATATTAACCTCACAACAGTATGTAGAAAGGTTATTTGCAGAGGGAAATCTTAGAGCAACAGATCCACTATGGACTGCTGCCTATGGGAATACTATACCATCTGTAAATACTAAATGGCTTGGACAATATGCTATCGAAAAAGATATTCTAAAAGGAAAAGCTACTGACTATCAACAAGAAGCTTTAAGAACCTCTACATATCAAGATATACAATTAAATGCCTCAGGTGGAAATAAAGACAATAAGTTTTACATATCCTTAGGATATCAAAAAGATCAAGGTTTAATGAAAAAAAGTAACTTTGAAAAATTAAATTTTAGAGCTAAATACGAATCTAATTTAACAGAAAAATTAAAATTAAACATCAACTTAAACCCGTCTAATACTAAAACCGAAAGACCAGCTGCTTCTTATACAGATTTTTTTCGATTCCCAAGCTTTCTTCCAGTGTTTCATACTCAAGCAACTGCTGATTTTATTAACGGCTTAGCACCTAACAGAAACATTCAAGTAGGAGCATTTGCAGAAGATGATGATTTTGCTAACTTAGTTTATACTGGAATAGACCCAAATGGAAATCCTTATACAACAGCCGCTAATACAGTCCCTTTTACAACATCAAACACAAATCCAGTTAGAGCATTAACTCAACAAAATGATAATGAAAATCAATTTAGATTTCAAGGAGGCTTAGGTTTAAGTTATAAAATTAGCAAATCTTTAGAATTTAAAACAAATCAAAATATTTATTTTAGAAATTCTAATAGATTAGAATCTGGTGCAAAAGATGCTACTCGTATAGGAAATCCTAATTATGCTATCTATACTAACCGCTATTATTTTGACTTTTTAACAGAGAATACTCTTAACTATAAACAAACTTTTGAAGATCATGAGCTATCAGCAGTTGCTGGCTTTACTTTACAATCTACTAGAGACAAAAGACTGACAACTGCGGGGAATACTTTTCCAAGTGATTTCATTCAAAACTTAAATTTTGCAACAAATATTTCACAGCCAATACAGTCAGATATTACTACAGGATTACTTTCAGGATTAGGAAGAATTAATTACTCATATAAAGATAAAATCTTATTAATGGCAAGTTATAGAACAGATGGTAGTTCTATATTTGCTGAAGGGAAAAAATGGGGAGGATTCCCAGCAGTTTCAGTTGGTTACATAATCTCTAAAGAAGATTTTATGGCAAATTTGAATTTTATAAACAGGCTTGGATATAGATTCAGCTATGGAGCTACTGGTAACAATAATATAAACCCCTTTCTATTTCAAAACGTTTACAATAGTGGAAATTATGTAGATGGAAATAATACTGTTGTTGGTGGTGTTTTCGATTCTAATAATCAATTTAGAAATCCAGACATTGAGTGGGAAAGAACTTTTCAAACAAATTATGGCTTAGATTTAGCTTTGTTTAGTAATAGATTAAACCTAACTGTTGATTATTATATATCAAAGACAGAAAGATTATTGCTAGAAACTTCAAGTTTATTAATAACAGGCTCTAGTTCTTTCATTACGAATGCTGGTAGTCTAAAAATCAAGGATTTGAAGTTGATTTATCAACCACAAATGTGAAAAATGATAATTTTAAATGGACAACAGATATTAATTTTTCTAAAGTAAAAAATAGAATTACAGATTTAGGTGGTAAAGAGCAATTAGTTTCAAATACCATAGATAATAGAAATGGACTTGTCACCTATGCTATAGTCGGTCAGCCTTTAATATCTTTTTATGGGTATAAAACAGATGGTGTTTGGAATAGTTTAGATGAAATTAATGCATCTGGATTATCTACTACTCTGACTAATGGTATAGTAGTAGGAGGATTAAAAATTGTTGATTTAGATGGTAATGGAATAATAGATACTAATGACAGAACTATAATTGGTAGTCCTCTTCCAGACTTTAACTGGGGTATTACCAATAATTTTAGTTATAAAAATATTGAATTAAACTTTACAATTCAAGGAGTACAAGGTGGAGAATTAATAAATGGTGATACAAACTACAATGAACCAAAAGAAAGAATTTTAAACTATATGGCTAATAGATGGGTTAGTCCAAGTAATCCAGGATGGTAGAACACCATATACTACAAATGGTTTCAATTGGTTATATACTGATAATGCCATAGAAGATGCTTCTTATGCTTCACTTAGAGAAATTACTTTAGCTTATAATCTAAGTGAAAATGCTCTAAATAGTATGGGGATTTCAGGATTACGCTTATCATTAATTGCTCAAAATTTATACTATATTACTGCTGATGGTTATAGAGGTGTTAATATTGAAGCTAGAAATAGATATAACGATCCTTTAATTGTTGGGTATCAAAGAGGACAATATCCTATTCCTAGAACTATCCTTTTTGGTGTAGAGGTAAATTTTTAATTAAAATAATTAAGTACGATGAAAAATATAATATATAATTGTTTCCTACTTGTAATAACAATTACAACGCTTTCAAGTTGTTCAGATTACATTGATCTTGAAAATAAAAATGAAATCGCTCAGGATGATTTTTTAGAGATGAAACAGAATTTAATTTAGCATTAAACGGGTGCTATAGTAGTTTAAGGGGTCCAGTGACTCATGAATGGATGTTAACAGAAATTCGAAGTGACAATACATTTATGAATAATTACGGCACAACAAATTCTCAGAATTTGCAAATTCTAAGTAATGATATTTTTGAAGCACCTTCTTTTGATTTAATCATTGAAAATTACTGGAAAACTACCTATCAAAGTATTAGAAGTATCAATATTTTACAAAATGCTTTAAAAACTTCTTATGATGAGACTAATGGTAATATTAATTTTAATAATGGTTCCTTACCTATTTCTGAACCTGTAAGAAAAAGGATTTCTGGTGAAGCTTCTTTTATGAGAGCCTATCATTATTTTAACTTGGTAAGACTGTTTGGAAAAACATTTCTAATCGACAGAGTTGTTACTCCAGAAGAGGCATTAACTCTTAATCGTGCAACAGTTAATGATGTATATAAGTTTATTATTGCAGATTTAAAACACGCATCTACAAATTGTTCAGCAAGTACATTTTCAGGAACACCAGCTGTAGATAAAGGTAGAGCAACTGCATGGGCTGCTAAAGCATTACTTGCTAAAGTATATTTAACAAGAGGTCAAAAGTCAGAGGCCTTAACCTTATTAAATGACGTGATAACTAATAGTGGTTATTCATTGTTGACAGGTACTAGTGGTTATGCAAATGTTTTTTCAGCAAATAATGAAGTTAATGCTGAATTACTATTTGCAATTAGATATAAAATCTGGTGGTTTTAGGATATGGAAAGTTCTTTTAAGCAACCTGTTTTTCTACAAATACAACAAGTGTTGCTGTTCAAACAGGATTAATTTTACCAGCTGGAAATAGAGGCTCATTTAACAATCCTACAGAAGAATTATATAATTCTTATGCTACAAATGACATTAGAAGAAATTTCAATATTAAAGTATATAAACCAAATCCATTTTCTGCTCCTACTACTTGGACATATTGGGCAGCAAAACACAACAGTGCTTCAGCAGTTGCAAACGATTCTGAACTTGATTGGCCAGTATTAAGATATAGTGATGTATTATTAATGTATTGTGAAGCAGATGGAACTCCAAACACTACTACTTTAGGATATTTGAATCGGGTACATACTAGAGCTGGTCTTACTGCTGTAAACCCAACAACAATTCCAGCTTTTGAAAAAGCTGTTGCAGATGAAAGAAGATGGGAATTCGCATTAGAAAACCAACGCTGGTTTGATTTATTAAGATTTAATACAACCATGACTTCAATTACTGCTGAAAATGTTATGATAAATCATTTTACAGCAATGGAACCTTTCTATGCTCAATATAATGACCCTTTAACTGCGACTCAATTACAAACTAAAGTAACAGTTCCTAATGATAAATTCAAATTGTTACCTATTCCAAATTTTGAAATAATTACAAATACAATAAATCCTATTGAACAAAACTCTGGATATTAATAAACATTTTAACTAAAGCCAACCAAAGTTGGCTTTAGTTTTATTTAGATAAAAATGAATAAAAATACTTTCTTTGTTTTATTACTATTACTATTCTTAAAAAATAGTTTTGGATTTAGTCAAACAAATACTTCTCCAAAAACGATAATTATCATGGTAATATTTTATCAAATAACCTAAACCTTATTGATTCTAAAAATGAAGAAAAACTGAAATACCTAAAAAATTAATTAGTAAATCAGATAAAATTCTTCAATCAAAAACACTGTATTCAGTTACTCATAAAAAACAAATTCCTCCCAGTGGAGATATTCATGATTACATGAGTGTAGGCTCTTATTGGTGGCCCGATTCCACAACAGTTGATGGTTTACCATACATTAGAAAAGATGGAGTAACGAATCCAGAATATTATGAAATAACTGATTCTAAGGAAATGGACAAACTGGAAAATGATGTTGAAATGCTTTCCTTATGCTACTACTTTACCAAAGATGAAAAATATGCCGAATTTGCTACTAAACTAATTGAAAACTGGTTTATAGATGAGCAAACTAAGCAAAATCCAAATCTAAATTTTGGACAGGGCATTAAAGGAAGAAATACAGGAAGAGGAACTGGTATAATTGAAACTAGAGAATTATATAAAATTATTGACGCATCTATTTTATTGCAAACATCAAAAAGTTGGTCAGTTAAAAATCAAATTATTTTAAAGAAATGGTTTTCAGATTATCTTAAATGGCTAAAAGAATCACCAATTGGTATTGAAGAAGAAGATTCAAAAAATAACCATGGAACCTATTTTAGTTTTCAAGTATTAGTTTTTGCAATATTTTCAGATCACCTTGAAATTGCCAATAATGAAATTGCAATAATTAAAGACAGACTAGACAAACAAATAAGTTCCGATGGAAGTCAACCATTTGAATTAGAAAGAACAAAATCTTGGAATTATGTAAATATGAATATGTATGGTTATTTCTTATTAGCTAAAGCCGCTGAAAAAATCAACATCAATTTATGGAATTATAAAACCAAACAAAATGCATCAATTGAAAAAACATTAGAATGGAATTTACCTTTTTATAGTAAGACCAAAGCATGGGAATTTGAACAAATTAAAGATCCTGAAAATAGAGATGCTATTAAACTTTACTCTTGGGAGCTAAAGTTTTTAATAAACCTGAATATAAAGAACTTGCAATAGCATTAGACCCAAAAAAATACGAATCTGAAATTATACAATTAACGCATTAACAAAATGAACACTACCTACAATAGTAGATATGCAGTTAGTCCAAATGAGACTAAAAGCATGGATACAAACACTTTAAGAGCAAATTTTTTAATTGAAAACCTATTTAGCGCAAATAATGTTAACTTTACTTTATCACATTATGACCGTTTTTTAGTGGGTGGCATTATGCCCATTAATGAAATTATTGAACTTCCAAACATTCCAGATTTAAAAGCAACCTATTTTCTAGAAAGAAGAGAAATGGGTATTATAAATATTGGAGGAAAAGGAAAAAATTGTTGCTGATGGTGAATCTTATGAAATTGATTATAAAGAAGCTATTTACATTGGTAAAGAAACCAAAAAAGTAACCTTTCAATCTTTAGATGTAACTAATCCATCTAAATTTTATATCAATTCTGCACCAGCTCATCATAAATTCCCAACTAAAAAAATTACTCAAGCTGAAGCCGAAATAGTGGAATTAGGAGCGCTTGAAACTTCAAACCATCGAACTATTAGAAAATTAATCGTTAATAGTATAGTTGAAACATGTCAAGTGCAAATGGGAATGACCGAATTAAAAACAGGAAGTGTTTGGAACACTATGCCTGCTCATTCACATGACAGAAGAATGGAAGTGTATTTGTATTTTGAAGTACCAGATAATCAAAGTGTATGTCATTTTATGGGACAACCACAAGAAACAAGACACATTTGGATGCAAAATGAACAAGCGGTAATTTCTCCTAATTGGTCTATTCATTCTGGTTCAGGAACATCAAATTACACTTTCATTTGGGGAATGGCTGGTGAAAATTTAGATTATGGAGATATGGATCATTGTTTAATAAAAGATTTAAGATAAAACCAAAAAATGATTACAAAGTATAAAATATTATTTTTATTATTAGTTGTTACATTTGGCTTTGCCCAAAATAAAGTAACAATCACTGTTGAAAATAATTTAGATTTTGCCCAAAATGAAAAGTTAATTGAAATAGAATGGAGCAAAATAAAAGCACTATTTAATCAAATTGATACCACTAATTTTATTGTAATTGATGCAAAAACCAAAAAACAATTACCGTATCAATTAGAATTTAAAGGAAATTCAAAAATTCAAAACCTATTAGTTCAAGTTAGTTGTAAAGCTAAAAGCCAACTAAAATTGACAATTAAAAGTGGTAAAAAAATCATTTTGAAATCAAAACTTTTGGAAGATATGTCCCTGAAAGAAAAGACGATTTGCATGGGAAAATGATAAAATTGCTTTTAGAGCTTATGGTAAAGCACTACAAGGAACAAAAGAAGATGCATACGGATATGACGTTTGGGTTAAAAGAACAGACAAAATGGTGATTAATGAACGTTATAAAATTGGTAAATACCACGAAGATTTAGGCAACGGAATGGATTATTATCATGTAGGCTTAACGTTAGGAGCTGGAAATATAGCTCCATATTATAATGATTCAATTGTTTATTCTGGAAATTACCAACAGTGGAAAGTTTTAGATAATGGTCCATTAAGAACCTCATTTGAGTTAGTTTACAGCGAGTGGAAAGTTGGTAATTCCAGTATTAAACAAAGCAAAATAATTTCTATAGATGCAGGTTCGCAACTAAGCAAAATTGAAAATAAATATACTTTGGTATCAGATTCAATAGCAGCTGTTGTAGGTATCGTAAAAAGAAAAGAGAAAGATGTTATCCTTTTAGATGAAACTAATGGAATTATAGGATATTGGGAACCAACACATCCAAAATACGGAACAACAGGTGTTGGTGTAATTATTCCAAATAAAGTTGAAAATAGTTTTGAAAAATACGACCAATTATTAGTTAATGTAACAGTAAAAAATAATGAACCGTTTATTTATTATACAGGAGCTTGTTGGGACAAACAAGGAGATTTTAAAACCGCCCAAGAATGGTTTCAATATCTAAATAATTTTAAAAAAGAAATAGATCAACCCTTAAAAATATCACTACAATAATGTTTAGTTTAGAAGGAAAAACAGCACTAGTAACAGGTTGCAAAAGAGGAATTGGAGAAGCAATGGCAATTGCATTAGCAGAAGCTGGAGCAAATATAATAGGTGTTTCTGCTAGTTTAGAATTAAAAGATAGCGCAATAGAAAAAGCTGTTATAGCTTTAGGTAAAAAATTTTATGCTTACCAATGTGATTTTGGAAACAGAGATGCAATTTACCAATTCATTGAAAAAGTAAAAAAAGAACATACCATAATTGACATATTAGTAAACAATGCTGGAACCATAAAAAGAAATCCAGTTGCAGAACATTCAGATGAATATTGGGATGAAGTAATTGCAGTAAACCAAACTGCTCCATTTATTTTATCAAGAGAAATAGGCAAAGAAATGCTAAAAAAAGGTTCAGGTAAAATTATATTTACTGCTTCACTCCTGTCTTTTCAAGGTGGAATTACTGTTCCAGGTTATGCAGCTAGTAAAGGAGCTATAGCTCAAATTACCAAAGCTTTTTCTAACGAATGGGCAGCCAAAGGAATTAACGTAAATGCAATTGTACCTGGCTATATTTCTACAGATAATACCTCAGCCTTGAGAGCCGATGAAAACAGAAGTCGCTCCATATTAGAACGCATTCCTGCTGGAAGATGGGGAGAACCTAATGATTTTAAAGGCCCTATAGTCTTTTTAGCCTCAGAAGCTTCAAATTATGTTCATGGAACATTACTTACAGTAGATGGTGGCTGGATGGCAAGGTAAAAAATTAAATCCAACATTTAAAGGTTTTTGGAAATTTCCAAAGCTTTTTTATTTAAAATAATCGTATTTTACATTATAATTCTTTAAAAATTAAACGTAAAAAAATATTATACCTAAATTTTATGCTGCAATTATATATTTTTCGTAAAATTTTATTATATTTAGGTTGAATCGATTACATTTAAAACTTAAAAACTATATAATATGAACAAAACTACTTATTCTACTAAACAGCGATTTATCAATCAAACTAAAAAGGTTTCTTTGTTTTCAGTTCTTTTAATGACAGGTATTTCTTTTGGTCAAACAACAGTATTTAGTGATAATTTCAATCGTGCGACTCTTTCACCAGGCGGAACACCATCTGTAAGTTATACTCAATTATCATTAAAAAACGATCGAACTCCTCAAACAACTGAGGCATCCTATGGGCAAATAGTATCATCTATGTCTGCTGGCAGTGCTGCAACATCAATTGATTTCACTAATACAAATCCCCCTAATGCATTTTTAAATCTAATACAAGGAGGAACTACAAATAGTGGAACCATTCAAGTAACCGCTCCACTTTCAGCATATACAGCACCATTTAGTCCAATTTTGAAAAACAATACACAACTTGTAGAATGGTCTTTTAACATGAGAACAAATAGAGGCTCAGCTACTGGCAGTGGATTATCTGGTTTTTCTGTTGATGGATCTGGCACAAATTATGGGATGATTGTAATTCTTGCCGGTAGTAATTCAAACGTAATGCAAGGTGGAACTGGCTATGTTGTAACATTTCATCAAGTAGGTGGTGGAGTGTCAGACAATGTAGTTTCTTTAAGAAAATATGCTGATGGAGCCTATTCATGCGGTAGTGGGTGTCCTGTAGGTGGCTCAACAATGACATCAATAATTTTACCTGGAACACCTTTAGCAAATAAATGGAATTTTGTAAGTGTTAAAGTTACATATAATCCAAGTAATGATGAATGGAAATTATTTGTAAGAGATGATGGAGATATGAATTGGGCTGATCCATCAAATATTTCTCCTTCAGGCACAGCTAATTTAGTTGGTAGTGTAATTGATAATACTTATACCATGACTTCAATGAATACATTTGGTTTTTATTTTAAACACGGTACAAGTAATGTAGATCAAAATCAAGCCTATTTTGATAATTATAAAGTTGTATTGAATAACACACTTTCTTCCTCTTCTTTCGATTATGTTTCAACTACTTTATATCCTAACCCAGCTAAAAACCAACTTACAATTTCTAGTAAAAACTCTTTTAATTCTATTGAAATATTGAATTTATTAGGTCAAAAAGTAAAAGAAGTTGCAAACAAGCAAGGAGAAACTGCTCTAACTGTTGATGTATCTGATTTACAAAATGCAACTTATATTGTAAAACTAAATAGCAATGAAGGAGTTAGCACAACTAAGTTTGTTAAAAATTAAATAAAACAATTTCTTATATAATATTAAAGACTGTCAATTGGCAGTCTTTTTTTATACAGAAATATAAAATTTTGTTACAAAAATATGATTTATAATAAAAATATAAATTAATGTTTAATTTTGTTGAGCTTAAATTTAGCATAATAAATACATTATGTATTCAATAACATTTTTAATTTAGCAAAAAACAAAAGACATGAAAATTAGAAAAGGAACTATTGAAGATATGACTGCTGTACTAAGTTTAATCAAAGAACTTGCAGTATTTGAAAACGAATCCAATGCAGTTGAAGTTACCGTTGAAGATTTAATAAAAGATGGTTTCTCAGCAACTCCTTTGTTTCATACTTTTGTTGCTGAAGTAAATACTGAAGTTATTGGAGTTGCATTATATTACTATCGTTATTCCACTTGGAAAGGAAAAACTATTCATTTGGAAGATTTAGTGGTAAAAGAAAGCAAAAGAGGAACAGGTGCTGGTTTTGCTTTATATGCTGAAATTATAAAACAAGGCAAAAGAGATGGTGTTAAAAGAGTAGAATGGAATGTTTTAGATTGGAACACAAATGCAATAAAGTTTTATGAAAAAAGTGGAGCAAAAATTTTAAAAGACTGGCAAGTAGTACAAATGGATGAAAAAGGAATTGCTACTTTTGTGGAAAAATTAGAAAATTATTAAAGACCAATTAATATACAACTATGAAAATTTTTAAGTTTGGTGGTGCATCAGTTAAAGATGCTGAAGGTGTAAAAAATGTAACTTCAGTTTTAGAAAAAGTAGGTTATAAAAACACTTTAATTATTGTTTCGGCAATGGGAAAAACAACCAATGCTCTTGAAACAATTATTCAAAATTATTTCGATAAATCAAGCGAACTTAACGCATCTGTTCAAGAAATTAGAAAATACCACAATCAAATTGTCTTAGATTTATTTGAAGATGAAGATCATGAAGCTTACTTCACTGTAAATGCTCATTTTGACGATTTGGAATATTTTCTAAGAAGCAATAAATCTCCGAATTATAATTTTGTGTATGACCAAATAGTAAGTTTTGGTGAAATAATATCTTCTACTATTGTAAGCTATTATCTTAATGAAAAAGGTTTAAAAAACAATTGGTTAGATGTACGTAATTTCATAAAAACAGACACTACTTATAGAGATGCAAATGTAAACTGGGAACAAACCCAAGCATTAATTACTAAAAAAATTGAGAAAACGAACTCTATGTAACACAAGGGTTTTTAGGTTCAGACCCAAATAACTTCACCACTACTCTAGGCCGTGAAGGTTCAGACTATTCTGCTGCTATATTTGCTTATTGCATTGGTGCTGAAAGTGTAACCATTTGGAAGGACGTTCCAGGAGTTTTAAATGCCGATCCTCGTTATTTTGAAAATGCTGTGCTTTTAAACCAAATCTCTTATAGAGAAGCCATTGAATTAGCATTTTATGGAGGCTAGTGTAATTCACCCAAAAACCCTACAACCTTTACAAAGAAAAGAAATCCCTTTATTTGTAAAGTCCTTTATCAATCCACTTTTGCCAGGAACAAGTGTTTCAAAAGGAGCCGATTTAGAACCGCAATTACCTTGTTATATCATTAAGAAAAACCAATTGTTACTTTCACTTTCTTCTTTAGATTTCTCATTTATTATGGAAGAACACATAAGTGAAATTTTTGCATTGTTCCACAAACATAAATTAAAAGTGAATTTAATTCAAAATTCAGCTATTAGTTTTTCAGTTTGTATCGAAGATAAGTTTGGTAATTTTGAAGAAGTCAAGAATATTTTGGCAAAAAAATTCAAAATTTCTTTTAACGAAAATGTATCCCTTTACACCATTAGACATTTTGACGAAAAAGCAAGGGAAATAGTGGAAACTAATAAAACTGTTTTATTAAAACAAATCTCAAGAGAAACTTTACAAGTTGTTACGAAAGAGTAAATTCATAATAATAGTTTTATAATTCTTTTAAAATCATTACTTTTATAAAAAGTAATTTTATGAAATCACCACTAACAACAAGTTTGTTGAAAACAATTGAAAAATCATCGAATACCGATGAAAAAATATAATCATTGTGAGATAAACACAAATGAAGATAAGGTGATACCATATGACAATTAAAAAAGAAATATTTTATCTACATATGAAAATCACCACTTACAACAAGTTTGTTGCAAACAAACACAAATGATTAAAAAGGTGATACCATATGTTACCGCTAATAAATAA
>JAAURU010000103.1 GCA_012032075.1 Flavobacterium sp. | reverse complement strand
GTTTACTTTAGTAGAGTCTTTTGTGTTTCTTGAAGAGAAAGACAAAAGAGAAAAGAAGAAAAGAGAAAAGAGAAAAGAAAAGAGAGGTCTTAGACATGCTAAGACAACCATTGAAAGCTAGATTTGAATAAATCTTTGTACTTTGTACTTTGTACTTTGTACTTTTTTTGACCCGAGCCCTAAGCGAACTGAGCGTAGCTAATAAAGTTTTCATTCGTAAATAAATCATACGAATAAAAGGGGTAATTATTCTTGGTTAAAATTAAAAAATTGATACTCTTTGACAAACTTTGACAGATGCTTCGACAAGCTCAGCATGACAAATGTTAGTCTTAATTCCTAAACAGCATTACCTGTTCTAGGTTCTATGGGTATAATCTCAGCTCGTAATTTAGAGCACCCCTTTGAGACGGTGCAAATGTAAAACAAAATTAGAAATTAGAAGTTAGAAATTAGAAGTTTTTTAAAGCCTAGGTTTTTTTCTATTTTTGTTTAACTGTTGCGGTTGTTTTTTTTGCTAAAAGTCTTTTTTCTTTAACTGCTCTTGGCACTTTTGTTTCTCTTCTTATATTTGGAACTTTTAAACCAGCTGTTAGTATTTTAAAAAACCGTTTGGTAACAATTTCTTTATTTTTTAATTGACTTCTATCTTCATCACAAGTTAAAATTAAAATATTTTCTAAAGTTAATTTTGAAGTTAATTTCTCTTTCAATCGAAGTTTTTCCTCTTCATTTAAACCAAAAGAATTTTCCAAATCGAATGTCAATACTACTTTAGAAGATACTTTGTTAACATTTTGTCCACCAGCACCACTACTTCTTACTGCTTTAAATTTTATTTCTGCTAAAATAATTTCTTTATTCATTTTCTGGTTGATGTGATGGTTTTAACAAATCGTTTACCGTTTTAACAGGATTAAAAGTTTCCAATGGAACTTCAATGAAAACTGTTGTCCATTTAGACATGGCTCCATTCCACAAGCCTGGTAATTCAAAAGCCTTAATTATTTCACCATTCTTTGTTTTTTCAGTTATAAAAGCTGTTTTTGGGTCAACATATTGTGTTAGATCAAATTTATCACCTTTGTAATTATAAACTCCACAAACAATATCAACTGGATTGAAATGAGTAGCTGATTTAAAAATTTTAAACTGTAATTTATTATTTAAATCAATTTGTGTAGATTCTACAATTTGAAGTGTTTGTCTGCCTTTTTCATCTCTAACCCAAAAAGGTCCTCCACCAGGTTCTCCTTCATTTTTAACCATTCCACAAACTCTAATAGGTCTATTCAATATTTTATAAAGATACTCAATTTTGTAATTTTTTTGAAAATATTGAAACTCATCAGGTAATGGAAAACAAGCTTTAGTTTCAACAAAATTTACAATTTCTTCAATTTCTTCTTCCGTGACATTCTTTTCAGATAATTTATTCAAAAATTTGAAAATTTGGAACTGTAGTTGAATTAATATGCCTCCTAAAGCCTTTTTATATATACTAATTACTTTTTTATTATTTTGTGAAACGTTATCAATTATTTTTAATATATATAATTTGTGATTCTAAAGTATTCAAATTTTCTATTAATGCACCATGACCAGCCGGTCTAAAAACAATTCATTGTTCTCAAGTCTAAAAGGTACATTTTCATTATTTACTGCTAATGTATCTGTACTATTATTTTGATAAGAAAAATTAATTTCAAAATCTGGAAATTGAATGGCAAATTTTCAAAATCATTTCTGAATTCTTTATTTATTGTAAAATGTATTTTTGTTTTTGATGCCTTTTTTATATAAAAATCTGCTTCAAAAACATTTTCTTCAAATGGGTTTAAAATAGCATTCTTTTTCTCATGAAATGGTAAAATTCCTTTAGGTTTTCTCGCAAAATCTAAGCCTTTTTCACTTAAAAGCGTTTCAATTAAATAATAATATTTTTGGTCATTAGAAAAAGAATAATAATCAAGATAAATTTCATTTGCTTTTTCCTTAAGCATTTTATAAAATGGTAAGTTTTTTAACCCAATTATAAAAATATATAAATCCTTTGATTTTTTATTATTAACGTAGCTATTTATAGTGTCTTTATTAACATCAAAGTCTTTTAAAAATTCACTAAGAAACTTAAACATTCTCGTCGCTGCTCCCGATGCTGGAACAAACTTTTCAATACTATAAATATCTTTATGTTTGTCAAAATAACTGCTGAAATTTTGAACTTCTCCATCAGTAAGTTTAAAAATTCCATCACCTATTGTGGCTGATTTAACGAGATTTATTTTTGGTAATCCATTTCTAAAAAAAAACAATTGTTGTTTGATTTTTTCTAATGAATTACCTCTGTTTTCTATGTCTCTTATATCTTTTTCTGTAAAAGTTTTTTCCATTCTAAATAAGCATAAATTGCAATTATTGTAAAAATTAAATATTGTAATGCTAGCATTCCTAAACCTCTATATGCATAAAGTGGCACGGTAATAATATCGCCTATTATCCAAAGCGTCCAATTTTCAATTTTCTTTTTTGCCATATACCACATTGCAGTAAAGAAAATTCCAGATGTTAGTATATCAATATAATTCAATAATTCAATTTCATATTCAAAAAATTGATATATTAAATATGTAAAGACTAAAGTTAATAGAAATAAAACTATTCCTGTAATTTTTTCTTTAAAATTTATTTTAGAAATTGAAACAATATTGTTCTTGCTTGTATTTGACCAAATAATCCAGCCATAAATACTCATTATAGAATAATAAAAATTCATTGCCATATCACCAAAATAGTTTGCTTTATAAAGTAAATAAACAGAAATTATTGTAGCAACTAATCCAGTAGGATACACTAAAACATTTCTTTTTTTGGCATAAAAAACACTTACTAATCCAAAAACAAATGCAACAAACTCAAGAATAATATTTTGAGTAGAAACTTCCTTATACTGCGAAAATAAAAATTCTATCATTATTCAAAAAAAGTATTATCATTTTCAAAAGCAGTTCCTATAACCACCAAATCAGCCCCAGCTTTAAAAGCGTTTTGAATTTGTTCCAATGAACGAATGCCTCCACCAACTATTAGTGGGATTTTGATAGTACTAGAAACCTTTACTATCATTTCAAACGGAACCGCATTTGTTGCTCCGCTTCCCGCTTCCAAATATACTAGTTTGTTTCCCATAAGTTCGCCTGCTTTTGCTGTTTGACAAACATATTCAACATTATTTCTTTCTAGAGGTTTCGTTTGGCTAACACGTTCTACAGCAGTTTGTGTACCACTTTCGATAAGTAAGTAAGCGGTTGGGATTACTTCTAAATTTGTTTTTTGTAAAAGCGGAACTGCATTAACTTGATGTTCTATTAAATAATCAGGATTTCTACCAGAAATTAAACCCAAAAGCAGTATTCCATTTGCTTCACCTGAAATTTGCTTATAGTCTCCTGGAAAAAGTAAAACAGGTAGATTAGAGTACTTTTTAATTTCAATTATTAATTCATCTAAATGACTTCCATTAAAAGTACTTCCACCTATAAAAATATGAGTAGCAATTGAAACGTTAATCTTTACGCATAAATCACTAATTTGGGAAACTATTAATTTCTCAGGGTCTAGAAGAATGGCCAATAATTTTCTTTTTTGTGCTTTTGCCAAAAGTATTTCAGGATATATTTCTATCATTCTTTGTTTTCAAAAGCACAAACTAAGGCATAATTTTCTATAAATTCAAACCTAAAATCATAATCTTCTAAACAATTATTGAATTTTAATTGGGCTTTACCCAAAGTATCACCTAAATGAAAATCATCTTCAAAAATATGCTTTGGAAAACTAATTCCTTTCTCATTTTTAATTTTGAAAATACTTTCTTTCACACCCCAAATTACAGTTGCTTTTTTAATTTTATCCTCTTGATTAAGGTTTGCTAAATGTTTTACATCCATAAAACGAGGAGCAATATGGCAAATTTTAGGTTTTTAGTACTTCTACATCAATACCCACAATTTTACTAGTACTAATGCAAATACAAGAAAAATCAAAAGAATGAGAAATGGAAACATGTTGGATGTTGGATGTTGGATGTTGGATGTCTAAATCTTTATCGTTCATAATTCCTTCCATCTTCCCACTTATAACTTCGTACATCGTACTTCGCTCTTCGTTCTTCAAATTTGGTTTTCCAAACGCATCATAAAATAAATCAAAATCAGAATATCCAATATATTGAAGAAGCATTCTAACAGCTAAAAAACCTTTTTGATGACTTTCTGATTTCATACTCTCTAATCTGGCTAAAGAAGAATCTTTTAATTTAACCTCACGAAAAAGTGTATTAAAATCTTCCTCAATTTTCCATACATATATAGAAGTCGTTTCGTTTATGAGTATTTCTTTATAAAAAGACATTTAAATTAGTTTAATCATTTCATATTAGAGCCTAAATTTCTGAAATTCTGTTACGTTTAATTGAATAAAGCAACATCTTATAAAATTAAAAAACTGAAATTCAAATTATTACAATATTAGACATTTTCACAAAAAATCACAAAAATGCTTTAGAAAATAAAAAAGGAATTCTGTATCTTTGCACGCTCAATAATAATCACAAATATACGAATAGATGAGTACAAAAACCATCCCTTATGTTCCTTATAAAGTAAAAGATATTGCTTTAGCAGAATATGGAAGAAAAGAAATTGAATTAGCAGAAGCTGAAATGCCAGGATTAATGGCTTTGAGAGCAGAATATGGTGCAAGCCAACCTTTAAAAGGAGCTCGTATTGCAGGATGTCTTCACAT
Organism: Flavobacterium sp.; assembly: GCA_012032075.1. Classification (GTDB taxonomy): domain Bacteria; phylum Bacteroidota; class Bacteroidia; order Flavobacteriales; family Flavobacteriaceae; genus Flavobacterium. The sequence goes on along the minus strand of JAAURU010000103.1, from coordinate 4,849 downwards.
GACAGATTCAAACTGCAGTTCTTTATTGAAACTTTAGTAGCGCTTGGAGCAGATGTTACTTGGTCATCTTGTAATATTTTCTCTACTCAAGATCATGCTGCTGCTGCAATAGCTGCTGCTGGAATTCCAGTTTATGCATGGAAAGGATTAAATGAAGTTGATTTCGATTGGTGTATTGAACAAACGTTATTCTTTGGAGAAGATCGTCAACCGTTAAATATGATTTTAGATGATGGTGGAGATTTAACTAATATGGTTTTCGATAAATATCCTGAGTTAATCAAAGGAATCAAAGGTTTATCAGAAGAAACTACAACAGGAGTTCACCGTTTATACGAAAGAATGAAAAACGGAACTTTACACATGCCTGCAATTAATGTAAATGATTCAGTTACTAAATCAAAATTTGACAACAAATACGGTTGTAAAGAATCAGCGGTTGATGCCGTAAGAAGAGCAACAGATATTATGTTAGCTGGTAAAAGAGTGGTTGTTTGTGGTTATGGAGATGTAGGAAAAGGAACTGCAGCTTCTTTTAGAGGTGCTGGTTCTATTGTAACTGTAACTGAAATTGATCCTATTTGTGCTTTACAAGCTGCAATGGACGGATTTGAAGTTAAAAAATTAAACACTGTTGTTGGAAATGCTGATATTATCATCACAACAACTGGAAATAAAGATATCGTTTTAGGGTATCACTTTGAACAAATGAAAGATAAAACGATCGTTTGTAACATTGGTCACTTCGATAATGAAATAGATATGGCTTGGTTGAATAAAAATCATGGTACTTCTAAAGTTGAAATCAAACCTCAAGTAGATAAATATACTATCGCTGGAAATGACATTATCATTTTAGCAGAAGGTCGTTTAGTAAATTTAGGCTGTGCTACTGGTCACCCAAGTTTTGTAATGAGTAACTCCTTTACAAATCAAACGTTAGCACAAATTGAATTATGGACTAATTCAGCTGCTTACAAAAATGAAGTTTATATGTTACCAAAGCATTTAGATGAAAAAGTAGCCGCTTTGCATTTAGCTAAATTAGGTGTGGAATTAGAAGAGTTAAGACCAGATCAAGCAAAATATATTGGTGTAGCGGTTGAAGGACCATACAAACCAGAATATTATAGATACTAGTAAAAGTACGAGGTACGAAATACGAAGTTTATAATATGAAGTAAACCCTTGCATTTATTTGTGAGGGTTTTTTATTGGGCGTTACCTCGCATAAGTGGATCAGGCTATCCACTCTATCTTTTATTTCGCTTCCGTTACATAAAAGGATGTCGTTTCTATCCTTAACGCAAAGAAAACAAAATAAAGATATTCTTCTATTTCTCAACATTTTAACATAAACATGAAACAATTGGTCTTATATTTGTACTAATCATCATCAAAAAAAAATCAATCATCATGTTAAAAAACTTTTTTATCCTTTGTTCAGGAGCAGACAAAGACCTTATTCAATCATCCTCTAACGGAGAACAAAACAAATATGCAGGAATAGGAGCTACTGTATTCTTTACAGCTGTTATGGCTTTTATTGCGGGTTCTTATGCTTTATATACTGTCTTTGATAACGTATTTACAGCAGTAGGTTTTGGTTTAGTTTGGGGATTGCTTATCTTCAATCTCGATCGTTTTATTGTTTCAACTATAAAAAAAAGAGATAGTTTCTTGGACGAATTCATTCAGGCTACTCCACGAATTGCTTTGGCAATTATAATTGCTATTGTGATTTCAAAACCATTGGAAATCAAAATCTTTGAAAAAGAAATCAATACCGTTTTATTGAAAGAGAAAAATGCTATGGCTTTGAATAATAAAAAAGAAGTCAGCAATTATTTCCAATCCGATTTAGATAAAAATAAAGCCCAAATAGACAGTCTAAAAAGTGGTATTCTTAAAAAAGAAAAAGAAGTAAACGATTTGTATGCAGTTTATATTACTGAAGCAGAAGGAACTGCTGGTACAAAAAAACTAGGAAAAGGACCGGTTTATAAAGAAAAAAGAGAAAAACACGATGCTGCTTTGCAAGACTTAGCCTTATTAAAAACAACCAATCAAGCTAAGATTACAGAATTAGAAACGAAAGCAAAAACACTTCAAGCTGATTTAGATAAAAAAGTAGCAGAAACACAACCTATAATAGAAGGTTTCGATGGTTTAATGGCCCGAATAAATGCTTTAAATAAATTACCTTGGCTACCCTCTTTTTTTATTATGTTACTGTTTTTAGCTATTGAAACTTCTCCAATTATCGCTAAATTATTATCTCCTAAAGGCGAATATGATTTTAAGCAAGAAGATAATGAATTAGCTCTTAAAAACGCATTGGTGCAAAATAAATACCAAAGTGAATTACACCGCAAAACTGATTCAGAAATATATGATAAAGTATATGCTGACATTAAAGAAGATAACGAGTTATATAAATATAAAAAACAAAAAGCTACCGAATTATTAAAATTACAAGCGGATGGTTTTGTAGCGAAACAAAAAAATCTATGTAACCTAAAAAAGGGAGTCGTTTTAATACTTCTCCCTTTTCAATCTAAAACTACCTACTATTTATCTATAACTAAATGCTATTTGACCTATTTGTCCAATAATCTTAATAGAATCTTTCATGCTTAATTTTGAGCCGTCAGCGTGAATCCATCTTTTTAAAGGTTGTTCACAAATTAATTCTTTTGCATCTTTTGAACCGTATACTTTTTTCATTCTCATGAATATTTCTACGTCAAACAACCATTTCGTTAAGAATTTTGTTTGAAATGTTTTTCAATAATTTCTTTGGTCATTATTTTAGCACCACATTGTGTGTCATTAATTTCCATTCCCAAAGTTTTTCTAATAATGAAATTAATGGTTTTACTAATAATAGCTCTTGCTGATTCTTTAGTAATATCAGCTCCCATTCTACTCATCCTTGAACCACTTACAATTTGAAAATTAGAATTTGAAATGGTAGTTACTAAGTCTTGGAAATCATCAAAATTAGTGGACAAATCGGCATCTAAAAATCCGATATAGTCAAATTGCTGATCTTTGGCTAAATGTAACATCCCTAAACGAACCGCTTCTGCTTTCCCACCGTTTTTTTCACAATCGTAAACACTTATTCTGTCTTCATTACCTTTAGCTAACTCATTTAATAAATGTAAAGTATTGTCTTTACTTCCATCATTTACAAAACACAAATGATACCCTAAATTTCTATTTACAAACTTTTTGAATGCTTCGCTTTGTAATCTTTCTTCTTCATTATAACAAGGAATCACTACTCCTATTACTCCTTTTTGTAATAATTGACTTTCTTGTTGTACTTTATAAATAGTTCCAGAACCGATTAGTCTTTTTACTCGTAATCCTATTTCTGTTAAACTCAATGGTTTTTTCATGTAATCTTCAGCTCCTAGCGTAAATCCTCTCTCAATAATAGTTTCATCTGTATTACCAGATAAAATCATCACTGGAGTATTTGATTCTCTAACTACTTTAATATGCTCAACAATATCTAAACCTGAAGCAGAAGAAAGTAATTCATGATTGTTTTTTACTACATCATTTTCATTTTCAGGAATATTAATATCAACAAGAACCAAATCTGGTAAATGATTGTCATATTTTAAAATACCATTGGTAACACTTTTTGCTGTAATTACATCATATCCTAAATCGGTAAGGCTTTTTTCTAACGAAAGTAACACTAAGTCTTGATCGTCTATTATTAAAATTTTCATATTGGGGTAGTTTTAAAAAATTAATTGTCTTTTATTTGATTCAAAGATAGATAGATCTGAAAGTGAGAGAATTAGTTTTAGACGAATGGAAATTTACTGTCGACAAATAGACAATTTCTTGAGATAGTAAAAATTTATCAATATTATCTTTATTATTATCTTTACCTTACTAAAGAAATTAAAACCTTAATTGAAAGAAACTTCTAATAAATATTTAATAGTAGCATTACTCTTTGGATTAACCTTCCATGGAAGTGCTATTTTCTTTACTATTGAAAATACTTATGATGCATTAATTCATCTATTTTTTGGGAATCATTATGCTACTAGTTGGTTTGAACCATGGAATTATAGTTGGTACACAGGCTTTACTGTAATGGGCTATCCTCCTTTAGTCCATCAAGCTATTGGAATGCTATCTTATATTGGTGGATTAAAATTTGGTATGTTTACTGTTGCTATTATTGGAATTATTCTCTTTGTAACTGGAAGCTTTAGATATGCTGTTTTAATTACGGGTAATAGAACCGTTGCAGGTTATGCTTCCATTGTTGCAATAATTTCTTCTTCCTTTGTAGAAACACTTCACATATTTGGTCAATTACCTAGTATCATAGGAGTTTCTGTTTTGATGCATGCTATGCCCGAAATATATCTCTATATAAAAACTGGGAAATGGAAATATTTTTTTACTTCATTATCTTTAATTGCAGTAACGGTTTGTTCGCATCATGTTACACCTTTGTTTGGGATGGTTTTCTTCATTTCGCCCTTAATAGGAATGGTGATTATGGATGTTTCGAGAGAAAAGGTTAATTCGAATAAAGAAATCACGTTTCTCGTTTTCTTTAAAAGTTTTTTATCTTTATTTAAACGAATTGTTCTCTTTTGTGGTTCAGCCGTTTTCTTAATTGTATTTTGTATTTTACCTTATTGGATAAATTCGAAAGCCAATCCAATAACACAAGTACCTATTCCACATGGAAGTCGCGATAACTTTTAGAATGTCACTTCTTCTGGATTGATGTTTTCTTAATTCCTTGGGGCATTTTACTCTTCGTTTTGCCTTATATTTCTATCGTTATTATTCGAAACGCTAT
>JAAURU010000102.1 GCA_012032075.1 Flavobacterium sp. | reverse complement strand
GAAGAGAAGGAGATATTACTTCCGCTTATGCTAATACTGATAAAGCTAATACTGTTTGGGTTGGAAAGCAAAATCCTCACTTGAGGAAGCCTTAGTTACTGCTTGGAAATGGGAACAGAAGATTAGGAGTTAGGTTTAATTTTTTGTTTTTAGGGGTAACAAATGTAATTATTAGTTGATATATGTACATATTAACAAATAAAAATTTTTTATCATGAAAACAAAAAGAGTAACATTTGGAAAAAGTTTAGAAAACTTAACAAAGTACCAATTTGATTTTTTACAAAACATTAAAGGTGGAGACATCCCTGTAGTAGTTCATATTCCTACACGAGCATTTCCAGATTGTTTAGAAGGTTATGTGTGGAGTAATACTTTACATAGATGTGTTAAAATTGGAGAAATAATAAGCTTAGATCCAATTAGAAAGAAATAATTCTTCCAAAAGAGGTTGTGAATTTTACAACCTCTTTTTTTAACCTTAAAAAATCGAATCATGTTTACATTTAATTCATTAGTCTTAAAGATAGCGAGCCGTTGTAATTTGAACTGTTCCTACTGTTTTATGTATAATTTAGGTGACGAATCTTATAAAAAGCAGCCTAAATTTATGAGTGAAGACACTATTGATGCTGTCATAGAAAAAGTAAAAATATACATCATTAAAAACGAACTTAAATCATTTAATTTTTTATTTCATGGTGGTGAACCTTTGTTAATCGAAAAAAATAAATTCAGAGAAATTCTTTTAAAAATTAAAGCTTTAGAAGATGAAGTAAAGAACTTACAAGTTTCATTTAGCATACAAACAATGGTGTTTTACTTGATGAAGAATGGTGTAAAATACTTTTTAATAATAAGGTTGAAATAGGTATAAGTATAGATAGCACACAAGCATCTCATAACAAATACAGAGTTGATCATAAAGGTAATGGAAGTTATGAGGCTGTGAAGCAGGCAATTGATTTGGTAAAAAAAACAACAAATAGAGCTGATGTTATTACCGTAATGGATGTAGATGAAAATCCAGTAAAAGTGTATGAGAGTTTAAAAAAATTAAAAGTAGATTCCGTTAATTTTTTAATTAAAGATTTTACACATGCAAATTTTCCTTATAAAAACACAACTGATTATAACCAACCTTATGCTGATTTTTTAATTCAACTATTTGATTTGTGGTTTGAAGATAAAGAGAAATTTGATATTCCACTTTTCATTGGTTACATAAATGTAATTTTAGGGTTTGCTAATTTTGATGATGTAAATTCAAATGAGCTTAAATCGTTAGTAATTGAAACTAATGGAGAAATTGAACCTATAGATTCTTTAAAAGCTTGTGGGCAAGAGTTTACCAAAACGAATAAAAATATTAAAGAAAATGATTTAGAAGCTATTTTTAATTCTTCACTAGGAAACTTATATTTTAATGAAAGTATGAAAGTGTGTTCCCAATGTAAAGATTGCCCTATTTTTGAAATTTGTTTAGGAGGAAGATTAGTCCATCGATTTGATAAAAAAAATGGTTTTGATAATCCCTCAGTTTATTGTGAAGATATGGTAAAATTTATTTGCCACATACAAAACCGATTATTAGATGTATTTCCAGATATTGATAAAACTGAAATTGAACGCTTAAATTATAAAGAAATCTTATCTTTTAATAAGGCTAATGCAAGCGATAAATTAGAAAATGTAAAAATTTAAAAATATACAAAGAAGCGATATAAACATATAATTCTTTTGTTATTATTTGTTATAGTATGAAAGATAAAAATCAAAATAAGAAACAAGTCAATGAACCAGTTTCAGTTTATAAAATAAAAAAGCAACAAGGAATTGGAGCAGATTTTGATTTTGATAGAGAGTTTGCAAAAGGTTTGACGGTAGAAGAAGCAAGAGCCGAAATGCACAAAAGAATTGCTAAATGGAATTGGGAAAAATAATTTTTTCAAATCATATAAATCAGCGATTCGAAGAATTAGTCTTCATTTTACATTTTAATGATTATTTTAGTTACCAAAGTAATGCAATTGATTATGTAGATAAAATTTATGACTTTATTAATACTGATATTTATACTTTTCCTAACAAAATAACCCCAAAAGAATTACTTCACTTAGGTTACAAATATATTTTTTATAGACCAAACCAAAGAACCACTTGGTATATTTTTTTCCAACAATCAAATAACAACTATTTAATCACAGGAATTTTAAATAATCATTGCGAAGAATCTGCCTTTATTTGATTTTCAACAAAAAATTTGGATCAGGACAATTTTTGGAATAAAAATTCAAATCTATTTGACTACAAACTCCTGGATAATCTCCTTTTTTACCTTCTATATCTTTTATAATTTGGAAATGCAAATGAGGTGCATAATCTCCATTAACAGGAGGAGCTCCAAGTGTAGCAATTTGTTCTCCTTTTTTTACCAACTGTCCTTCGGTTTTATTTTTTAAGCTATCTAAACTCAAATGGCCATATAATGTGTAGAATGTTGTATTTTCAATTTTGTGTTCCAAAATAATCGTAGGTCCATAATCACCAATTGCAGTATTATCTTGAAAACTATGAATTTTTCCATCTAAAGCTGCTAAAACTGGTGTTTCAGCTTTTATCCATAAATCCAAACCTATGTGAATATTACGCTCATTGGTAAAGTCATTTTTAAAAGCAGTACTTCGTTTGTATAAATTACGTACTTCTTGGTAACCTCCATAAGCTACTTTTGCCTTATTATTTGCTAAGTGTGTTTCAATGAATTCTTCAAAAGCTTTAGCATTTGTTAAATCTAACTCACTTATTTTAGTGTTTGTTGTGGATATATCAATAGGAGTATAATCTGTATAATCAATAGAAGCGTCTATAACTTTAACGTTAGTTTGTTCTTGAAGTATTTCTTGAAATGATTTCATTGTAAAGTATTTAAAAAATAAATCCTCAAACTAATGAGGATTTACAAGTTTTCATTTTTTTATTTAAGCCGAATGTGTTGCTACTTCTTTATTGATTTTATTAACCAAACCAACTAGTACTTTTCCTGGACCTACTTCTGTAAAGCTTGTTGCACCATCTGCAATCATTTGATTAACGGATTGTGTCCATTTTACAGGAGCTGTTAATTGAATGATTAGATTTTTCTTAATTTCTTGAGCATCTGAAACAGCATTTGCAGTAACATTTTGGTAAACTGGACAAATAGGAGTAGCGAATGTAGTAGCTTCAATTGCTGTAGCTAATTCTTCTCTTGCTGGTTCCATCATTGGGGAATGAAAAGCTCCACCAACAGGTAAAATTAAAGCTCTTTTTGCTCCAACTTCTTTCATTTTTTCACAAGCTAATTCAACCGCTTTGTATTCCCCAGAAATCACTAATTGTCCTGGACAGTTATAGTTTGCAGCTACAACAACACCATCAATAGATGCACAAATGTCTTCTACAATTTTATCATCTAAATTTAAAACAGCAGCCATAGTTGAGGGTTTTATTTCACAAGCTTTTTGCATCGCTAATGCTCTTTGGGAAACCAATTTTAATCCGTCTTCAAAAGATAAAACACCATTGCTACTAAAGCAGAAAATTCTCCTAAGGAATGTCCCGCTACCATTTCTGGTTTGAAATTTTCTAAAGTTTTTGCTAAAATTACCGAATGTAAAAAAACTGCTGGTTGAGTAACCTTAGTTTCTTTTAGTTCTTCTGCAGTTCCTTCAAACATTATATCAGTTATTCTGAAACCTAGAATTTCGTTTGCTTTTTCAAATAAGTCTTTGGCTAATGCCGAATTTTCATATAAGTCTTTACCCATTCCTGTAAATTGAGCCCCTTGACCTGGAAATATATATGCTTTCATTTCTTAAATTTGATGTTTTCTAAAATTATTATATAGTCTAAATTTGATGCAAAATTAAACTTTTTAATAATAAAAAAACCTTACAAATTATAAAAATGTGTAAGGCTTGTGTTTTAATAAAAAATTTACGTTTTAATACTTAAGTAGAAATTGTTATTTATTTACTAATTTCTCCACTAATCTTTTTAAATCTTCCACTTCTTTTTTCAAATCTTCAATTTGAGTTTGTTGTTCTTGAACAGCTTTAACTAAAGGTACTACGAATTGAGAGTAACTAATACCATATGTATCGGTATTGCTATTTGTAGGAGCAGAAATTCCATTAAAACTATATCCTAAAGATTTGGCTGTTTCTTCAACTTCTTGTGCAATAAAACCACTTTCGATCGTATTTGTATTAATTGCAACTTTCTCTTCTTTTCTAAATTGACTCAATTTTTCCTTGTCAAATTTATAGGTAACAGGTCTTAATTTACTAATAAAATCTAAGCCAGGAACATTTTCTTTAACATCATATTTAAATCGCCCATCTGAAGTTACAGTAAGCGCAACTTGACATCTTAAACTATTTATAGATGTATTCCCTAATTGAAATCTATTACTTACAGTAACACTTGCACTATTTCCTATACCTATAGCATTATTTAAACCTGTGTTTATAGTTAAAGAAGTACCTATAGCAATACAATCTGTACCTAAAACACTTGCATTATTTCCAATTGCTACAGAGTTAGCAGTTCCTGCAGCTGTTCCCGTTATGTTTGAGGCATTTCCTAAAACAACTCCAAAATTTCCTTGACAATTAGTATTGAAACCTAATGCAGTAGCTCCTAATCCAGAAGCTCTAGCAGTATTTCCAACAGCTACACCATCATTATTTGTAGTACTTGAACTTAATCCAATCGAAAGAGCATTACTACCACTACTAGCAGAACCTGTCCCAATTGATATACTATTTGAATTTGTAGCCATTAGCACCGCTTCCCATCGCAATTGAATTAGCATTAGTGCTATTTGCTCCTGCACCTATAGCTATACTATTTGTGTTAGTACTTGTAGGTCCACTTCCTATAGCAATTGAATTTGAACTAGTTGACATTGTATTGAATCCTATAGCAATTGCTTCTGATCCAGAAGCTGTTGAGGTATAACCAAAAGCTGAAGATCTAGTTCCAGAACTTATTGAGGTATTTCCTACAGCAGTTGAATTTCCTCCACTAGAGCTAACAGTTGCACCTATACCAACAGAACCAGAACCATTAGCTGGCAGTGGTACACTAGGACTATTAGCATTTGGACCAATTGAAATTGAATTACTTGCATTTGATGTAGCACGAAGACCTATCGAAACGGTATTAGAACCTATTGAATTACTAGAGTTACCTATACTTACAGAATTTCCAGCAGAAGCTCCTGTAGTTGAATTAATTCCTAAGGCAACAGAATTACCTCCATTTGCAACTGCATTTGCACCTAAAGCAGAATCATTATTTCCTAGTGCTTTTGCTGTATAGCCTACAGCTGTGCCTTGGGTAATTCCAGCACCAGCACCAGCTTGAGTATCATAACCTATTGCAACAGAATTTTGTTGAGGTGTTTGCGAAAGTGCCCCAATGGCAACACTAAATTGTCCCGCTGTTGTGGCTGTTGTTCCAATAGATATTGAATTTGGACCAGTCGTATTAGCAGCATTTCCTATAGCAATGGAATTTAACTGACTGTTTACAACTGATGTACCAATGGCAATCGTATTTGTAACACCAGCAGTTGGAACTGGTGCATTTACCCCAATAGCAATCGATTGCGCGGTATTTGTAGGTAAAATTCTTCCATCTGTAGTGAATCTAAATCTTTCGTTATTATTAACTCTAAATATTAAATCTTGATTATTAGTTGTTCCTAGAAAATTAGCTGCTGTAGCAGTATTTCCATTTAATCCCCAAAAATCCCCAGAATTGGATAAAAAGCGTGTCCATTGAGAACCATTCCAATAGTAATAGCCTGGTGTAACAGCAGTTATTCCAGCTCCGGCTGTTGCTGTATTATATACTAAAAGACTTGTTGCAGGTGTTAAAATAGTTGCAACATCGGCAGTGTTTGATAAGGCAACTCTTGGAAGTAATACTCCTTTATTTGTTGCGGTTACGTCTAGTGTACTTGATACATTTGGAGTAGTTGTGCCTATTCCAATTTGTGCATAAAGTGTACTAATAAATAATAAATTGTAGGTTAACAATAGTAATTTAGTCTTCATAGAGAATTTAATTAGTTGATAAATTTGGCTTATTGTATTTTTATTTTATAAAAATAAATAAAAATATTAAAAAAAGAAAGTTAAGTTGTTAATTGTTAGTATTTAAGTATTATTTAACTGAATAAAGGTTATCTTAAAAATTTATCTTTTTAATGATTTCTATCAATTTATTTTTAAATTCTTCATTGGTAATCATACTATTTTCATAATCAAAGTTAGTGTTGAAATTGGGTAATGAAAAAGTATCTAAAACTAAAGCACCATGTCTAGGGAATCTATATTTTGCTATTTCTAAAACTGAACTAGCTCCTCTTTGTCCTGGAGAAGTTGAAAGTAAAAGCATTTTTTTGTTTTGAAATAAATTCACATCTATTCTTGACATCCAATCAAAAAGGCTTTTGAAAGCTGCTGTATAATTTCCGTTATGTTCGGCCATTGAAATGATTACTAAATCAGCTGTGCCTATTTTATTATTAAAATTTTTTGCTAGTCGCGGAATACCTTCTTTTTTTTCTATGTCAATATCATATGTAGGTATTGCAAAATCATTCAAATCTAAAATTTCTACAACTGAATTCTTAAAAAGAGTGGTTGTATAAGCGGCCAATCTTTTATTGATTGAAGTAGAACTGTTTGAAGCTCCAAAAGCAATTATTTTTTTAGTCATTCTTATTTAAGTAATATGTTAAAGCTCCTGATGGACATTTTTCAACTGTTGTAATTATTTTCTCAGTTGTTGCATTTTCTGGAATAATCCAAGGTTTTTCTTTAGGTTTAAAAACTTCAGGATTATTTCTTACACAATTTCCAGAATGAATGCATTTTGCAGATTGCCATACAATGGTAACTTCACCATTTGTATATTCTTTTGTGACGTTTTTTGGATCCATAATATTTATTTTTAATTATAATATATCTTGATATTAAAGTGTTGGTTCACTAATCACTAATCACTTCCTTAATTTACCATTGGAATTTCCATTACTAAGAATTTAGCATCGGTATTTGCCTTGATTTCTATTTCTGAGGTATTCCAAATCCCTATTGCATCTCTTTTTTCTAGTTTCTTACTATTAATTTCAATTTCACCTTCAATTGTAATGATGTAAAAACCGTTTCCTTCTTTTTTAAGTGATAATTTTTTAGAAAAATCAGCATCAAAATCACTAATATAAAACCATGCATCTTGATGAATCCAAACTCCTTCGTCAGATTCATTTGGAGATAAAACTTGCGCAAATGCATTTTTTTGTAACGATTTGTCTAAGGTTATTTGTTGGTAACGAGGTGTTACATTTTCTTTATTTGGGAACAACCAAATTTGGAATAATTTCGTCTGTAAATCGGCATTAGGATTAAATTCACTATGTTTAATTCCGGTTCCAGCACTCATTACTTGGATATCACCAGTTTTAATAGTTGCTTCATTTCCCATACTATCTTTGTGCGCTAAATCACCTTCAAGAGGAATTGTGATAATTTCCATATTATCGTGAGGATGTGTTCCAAAACCCATTCCTGCAGCAATCGTATCATCATTAAAACACGCAAAACTCCAAACTGAACCCTTTCAGGATTGTACCAATTGGCAAAACTAAAACTATGATAAGCGTTTAACCAACCATGATTTGCGTTTCCTCTTGTATTAGCTTTGTGTATAACTGAATTTTTCATGATGTATAAATTTAATAATTATTTTACAAATTTACAATCGAGTATAGTAAAGACTACTTAATCTAGGTTAAGAAATTTGTTTTTAAATTAGTTAAAGCTCAAATTATATCTTTTAGCCTTAAATTATATTCAATGAGGTATTAATTTGAAGCTTTTAGCTATTAATTTACTATTTTTATTCCTAAAGAAGTTTACTAGATTTGACAACTTTTTTTTTAAAAGTTGTCAAATCTTAATTCAAAAACAGACTTATTTCCTTAACAATTTAGCTTTCATTTTACTAAAGAATTCAGGTGTTACACCAATGTAGGAAGCAATTTGTTTTTGTGGTATTTTTGAATAAGTGTTGGATATTTCAAACAAAATTTTTCAAAACGTTCTTCGGCTGAAAGACTTAAATTGTCCATTAATCGTTCTTGATGCGCAACCAAAGAATTTTCGGTTAAAATTCTAAAAAAACGCTCTAGTTTTGGAATTTGATGATATAAATCATCTTGATTTTCTTTGGATAATAAAACCACTTCAGCATCTTCTAAAACTTCTATGAATAAATCCCCTGGTTTTTGAGATAGCAAACTAAACATATCACCTATCCACCAACCTTCACAAGCAAAATGCAACACGTGTTCTACAATATTATCATTAATATTAAAACTTCTTAAAATACCTGAATTCACAAAACAAGAATGTTTACAAATTTCTCCAGCTTGTAATAAAATGGTTTTCGATTTGTATTCCCGAGCTTCAATTTTTGAAAGAATAAGCGCATTTTCTTTATCAGAAAGCGAAACTATTTTTGAGATGTTATCAAGAATTAAAGCCACTACTTTTTTTTCTTTGGTAACAATTTAAAAGAAGAAACAACAAAAACATTTTCTTTCACTTCACCTACAACTTCAGCTTGTCTTATAGCTTCGCAAAAACCATCATGTCCATGAGCATCTCCATGTTCGTCTATAGAACTACCTTCTACAAAATACGATTTTCCATCGATTCTTACTGCTAAATCACATCCTTTTTTAGATTTCATACCAAATTGGCATTGCCCACAAGAAGCTTCCACAATTTGTGTTTTTTGTTCTTTTTTATTCTTTTCTTGTGCAAAAGTGACATTTAATAAGATTAAGAATACTACTGTTGCTAGCTTTTTCATTTTAGTTTGTTTTAGAAAGCTAATTTACACTTTTCTATATAAATTTAAAAACATATTTGTATATCTTTGATTTCTAATTTTTTACTTCTAAATATGAAAAGAAAATTACTCCTTCTACTTATTTGTGTTCAATTTAGTGTTTTTTCTCAAGTTCCTGATTTGATAAATTGCGATAACAATACTGTTTTTGATTTGACAAGTCAAGAACCAATTTTAATTGGCACACAAAATCCAACTGATATCGTTATCTCTTATCATAAAACTTTAGTTGATGCGCAAAATAACACAAATGTTATTTTCAAAATCCTTCTAGTTATACAAGCATTGTAAGTCCTGAAATTATCTATGCTAGAGTTGAGAATACAGTAACAACTTCTGTAACTATTGAAAATTTTGATTTGATAGTGAATAGTGCTATTGTTGTTTCTAATATTTTAAGTTCATTTGATTGCCTAAGTGGAGGAACAATTTCTTTTGATGTCTCAGGTGGAAGCCCAAATTATCAATTTAGTCTATTTTCTGCTATTAATAACACAGTAATATTACCTGCATCTTCAAATTCCACTATAACGGGATTAATAGAAGGAAGTTATATTATTCAAGTTGCAGATGCAGTAGGATGCTCAACTCAATTTTTAATTGATATTGTAAATCCAAATCCAATTTCTGTAGAAACTACTGTAACTAATGATTGTTTAGCTAATGGAACAATTACTGTTAATGCA
>JAAURU010000101.1 GCA_012032075.1 Flavobacterium sp. | reverse complement strand
AATGCGAATAGCAATTTCATAAAAGTTGTATCGAGAACTCGTCTACTGGAAAAAATATAGAGAATTCTTTAACTGAAAAACTATCAAGATTTATCAAAATTCTTCTTCGCTAGATTCGGCAAATCATCATATTTACCTAAGATTAAAGCCTCTTTCTTAGCTTTCGACCATTTTTTAATCTGTTTTTCTTTTTGAATAGCGATAGTTATATCCGTAAATTCAGCATAAAACACTAATTCAACAGGTCTTCTTTTAAAAGTATAACAATCAGGAAAATGTCCCACTTCATGTTGAAAAAAACGCTGTGAAAGATTACTAGTAACCCCAGTATAATAGGTGTTATCGGCACATTTTAAAATATAAACATAAGAGACTTTCATGAATTCAAAAATAATACTTTTTCTTTTTGTAACAAAACCTTCTCGATATCCTCCAGAGGCGGACAGGCTTTTTCAATTCCATTGCATTCCATTGAAAAAACTCGAAGTGACGGTTAAGATGAGGTTTGTTTTTTGGGTAACGAGAAGTTTTGTTTTTAGTACAATTATTCAACACAATCCACGTCACTTCGAATGCGAAGCGTATCGAGAAGTTTTTATTTCCAGTACACGAGTTCTCGTTACAATTTTTAAGAAATTGCTGTTCGCATTTTATAAACAGCTCTGGAACTGACGGTTGGGATGCTGTTTGGTTTTTCTTTTACACCATCCACGTCACTTCGAGTTTTTTCAATGGAATGCAATGGAATTGAAAAAGTATCGAGAAGGTTTTGTTTTTTAGGGTATCGAGGAGTTTTGTTTTCAATAGACGAGTTCTCGATACACTAAAACCCACTCGAACTAACGGTTAGGAGGGTTTTGGTTTTCTTTCGAACTGACGGTTACCTCACAACCTTCTCTTCCAAAAAGCACTTTCTTTCCACCTTGTTTCGGCTTGGTAAAAAATAGTTTTGTGTTTTAGGTAGTGATGCCAAATTTGTTCCATTTGCTGGGTATAGTTTTTTGGAGAGCATCCGTAAAGCAATGTTGTAGGAGTAAAGCTCGCAATTGCATAGCACTTGCCATAGCATGGAACATGCCTTGTGATGATAAAGGGTCAAAACTCAATGCGGCATCACCTAAGGCTACCCATTGTTGGCCAGCTACTTGTTCTAATTTGGTGGAGTTAGCCGCAACAGTACCTTGAAAGGTAATGGTGTCTTTTTTGTTCCTTGCAACAATTCTAAAATAGCAGGATTACTTTCTGCTAATTTCAAAAAGGATTCGGTTGTTTTTAATTCGTTTTTGGCCACTAAATCACTGTCAGTATGAAATGCCACAACTCTTTTGTTATCAGGCACAACAGCACTATACCACCATCCATTTTCACTTGCCGAAATGGTACTCATGGTGTTCGTTTTGGTATTGGGTAACGTCACCCAACAGGCCACTAATTTATCTTCAATTATACGTTTAATGCCTAAACTTTTGGCAAAATGCGCTTGTCGTCCACTAGCATCAATTACAAAATCAGCGGAAATGGAATGTATCTGCAAAGAATCATCATTGGTTCTTACTTGTACTTTCCAAAGGGAATCTACGTAAGTACTACTGTAAAGTTTGGTGTTCCACAAACAATGCACTCCACGCGCTTCGGCAGTCTTTCTTAAATAGGTTTCAAAGGCTTTACGGTCTAAATTTTTAACAAATCCATCTGGATTTCTAAGATGATCTACTACATGCACTTGGTCGCTTCCCCAATAGGATTGCATGCCTATGTTTTTGTGATACAAAGTTCCTATTTGGTTTTCCAAACCTTCTAATAAATCCAACTCTTTTAAAATGCGTTGGGAAGCAGGAGCTAATGATTCTCCGATGCGTTCTATTGGTGCTAAAAGCTTGTCTACTAAAGTTACTTGATACCTATCTATCAAAGAAATGGCGGCAATGCAACCTGCAATGCCACCACCTATAAGGAGTATTTCTGTTTTTTCTTTTACCAATCTAGTATTTTTTTGGAATAAAACGTTGGAAACGAACCGATTGTTCTGGAATACCCACTTCTTTTCGTGGTTGTCTTGCATGCGGAACGGTTCTTGTTTTAGTATGTTTATGCGCTTTAGAAGCTAATAAATGTAACAATTTTTTAACTTCGGTGTTTAAAGTTTCATCCTTTACTAATTCGTCTTCTACCATTTCTAACAGTTGCTCGCGAGTGCTCTCCATTACCGCTTGTTCGTTAAATAAACCTTCGTTAGACAAATGTTCTAAAGTAGTATGTAATAAAGACTCTTCCTTCTTATCCAAGTTTTTATTGTCCTTTAAGATTTTTCTTAATCGCGTTTCTGCCTCTTTTAATAACAGTTGGTTTTGTACTTCATTTGGAACTATACCAATTTGCATTTCGGGTGGAAAATTAGGATTATCAGTTACTCCTGGACGAGGTTGTACAATGGCTAACTTGTCAAAATACTTCACCATAGCATTAATCTGATTGGTTTGTGTAGGTGCTGCTCCATCTAAAGGCAAATCATCCAACCAAAAATAGCGAAATGCAAAGGCTTCTCTTCTAGTTTCTTCATCTAAATGGGAATCCATTGTTTCTTTATAGCGTTCTTCACTCAAAATATTATTAGGCACACGAGCTGGCCAGAAAGTGGGTAAATACGGATCATAAGCCGTAGTATAACCATCTCTACAACTAGCAGTATCGGTTTGCCACGGAATAGCCATCCAACGAGTAACCCCACCAGGTACTTGACCACCTAATAAAGGACCAGCTGGTAAAGTTAAGACATCACTATTCATAGTAGAACCATAATAATGGTAATCGGTTTTAGGAGTTTTAGGAGCGTGTTTCAATCGGAAAGGAGCCATATACATACCAGATGTTCGCATAGGCCAAGTCATTTCACAACCCGGGTGAAAAGCATCTGCCAAACAGAAATCCATAGCGGCTTTGGTTAGCATATCGGGTTGTTCTGCTATAGTGTAATCTTCAATTTTTTTAGTGGGTGGAGTGTAAGGGCAACCTGTTTTATCTACAAAATCGGCATCAAAATCACCTTCGACCCATTGGTCTAAAAATTCCAATTGCAACTGTGATAAGGTCGAATGTTGCCTTACTGATCCTAATGTAGGAATAGCAACAGCATCTCCATATAGCCAAGGCCATAATTGTGGAGCTTCCGCACCAGATTGATCAAATCTGCGGAAATTATTGGAAATAGTACGACGCATTTCTAAGTTGGCAGAAGAAGGATCATTTAATTTTTTAACCCATTCTACACTGGTATAATTGAATTGACCACCCCAACCAAAAGCTCCTGCAAATCCTGCATTGACCCATTGTAGATTGGTCATTCTTTCAAAAATAGGCAAGATGTCTTTGCAGAAAGAAGGTCTAGCTGGTCTAGCTAACATTCCCGATTCTACAGCCACACTTCGCATCAAATCCCACATAGTACGGACTGATTTTTGCATAGGAGCATAATCTGGTGGAGCACAAATTACCCAAGCAGGATCTACATTTAGCGCAACTCCTTCATATTCTACTGTAGCGGTAACTGGACCGTCTGACATATCATCATACCATCCTTCGTTATTGGCAAAAGTAATGGCTCTATCTCCTTTTATGTTTTCCGATTTTCCATGACCACCAAGCATTACTAAGCGTCCTTTGTCATCGGTATGCATTTCTCCTAAATACACCGATTTGCCCATGAATTTACCTTTAAACTTTTTGCCTTTAGTTACATTAGGTTCTGAAATGCTTTCTTTTCCACCATCAATTAATAATTGAGAACGGTCTTTTACATCAATATTTCGTAGTAACGAAGGGGGAACATTTGGATCAGAAGCATCTGGAATGTCTAAGGCAATTTGGAACTGATACCAAGAGGCTTTTTGGTTAGCCAAATGAGAGTGCCATGTAATTTTAGCATTATCCATAGTTAATTCTTTAATTGCTTTTCCAGCCGCATTAAAACCATAAATGCGAAATTGGGCTGCCTGTCTTTTTATAGCTCCTGTTTTATCACGATAGGCATAGACATCTTCTTTTGCTTCAGGTTCGTCAACCAAAGGTCCTATGAAATACTCTTCTTCACTGCTTCCCACACGCATCACACCAATAGGTGGATAAATTCCTGCTCTAACGATACAGGTACTTTCTTCGTCTGTGTTATCTCTAAAATGTGGATTTATTTCTTTTGGCTCTTGCAGTTGTTGTCCGTTAGCTTGATGTCTGGCTTCAGCACTTGCTGCATACACTGTTTTTCGAGCGTCGGCAATAGTACCTAAAGGTTTATGCGCTTCTAAAGTTCTCCAAATATTAAAAGAAAGACTACTTCCAAATTCAGACTGACCAATAGCGGTTACGTCTTGTTGCGGTAAATGCAACTTCGCAATACAGATATACGGACTTTCCTCGGTACTCCAAACCACTTGTGCATCATTAAGTGGCATGGTTGCCTCATTAGTTCGCAATTGGATTTCAAATCGGAAAGTTGCGTCACCATTGCGTAAACGTCTTTCTAAATCCAATCGTAAATAATTATCATCATCAGAAGGAGCTCCTTTATAAGTATCATCAGGAACCAAACGGTATTTTACAATTTGTGTGGCTCCTAATTGAAAAGGTAAGATGGCCCAATAACCAGCACTTAAAACACTGGCTTCTTCTTTCATCATGGCTTGCAAAATACTAGCCAGTTCTGGATGTTTGTTGATATAAGTATCGTAATCTCTATCCACAACACCAGCAGTTGTAAATGTGCACATTTGTTGGGCATCACGAGCAAAAAAACGATCGATGTTTTGAAAAATGAAATCGGCAGTTGGCCCTTCTCCAAAAAGTTTTGGACCTTCTACACCAAACAATTTTAACCCCACTCCAATAGTAGTATGTAAATCAGGAGATGTTGGTCCTGTATCACTTGAAAAACGAACGGCACAATCGTAATTAGAGCCTGCAAAAATTCCTATTTTAAACTTTTCATCAATATCTTCATTGATTTCGAATTGTCCGTAAGCAATGCCATGTTGTTTCCTAAAAACGGCACGTTCTGCTGGGTTTTGTCCTTTTTCGATTCGGGTTTTTTGTCCCATTTCTACAAACATCTCTTTCAGACGTTGTGTTACTACTTCATTACTGCCACTACTGTCCCAACATTTTACGTTGTTTGCAGTTGGTTTTTCCATGTTTTGTTTTTTGTTGTCCATATATAGTTTTTTTTGATGTTAGTAATTACTTGGCTACGTTAAGTAGTATAGTAGTGGTAATAGCAGTAATTGTTAGAACATCCTTACAAATTTAAAAATTATCTTGGGAATTGGTGTAGGTATTTTTACCTGTTTTTTGAGGTATTAATTTATTAATATAAAAGAAAGGTTTTAGAAACACTCGGCATAAAATGATTAATAAATTTCATATAGAAGATTTGAATTGATGAAAGTGGTGTATAAGAGCATTTGTTTTCAGTACACGAGTTATCGATACATTTTTTCCGCTATGCTGCACAAAAAACACTAGAATTGGTTCGGCAAGTAAAAAGAAAGAAGATTGGATAACCCATAACAGAAAACAGACAACCTTCCTCATTACCCCATCTTTCGCTTTCTTACTAGCAACCAAATTACAATAGGTGCTCCAATAATGGATGTAATGGCATTTATAGGTAAAGTAAAATCACTTCCTGGTACTTGTGCGATAGTGTCACAAAATAACATGATGATAGCACCCACTACAATTGTACCAAAAACTAAAATTAGATGATTACTAGTTTGAAATACTAATTTTGTAATATGTGGTACGGCTAAACCAATAAAAGCAATAGGTCCTGCAAAAGCCGTAATACTTCCTGCTAATAAACTGGTAGCTATTATTATTAGAAATCGGGTTTTTTTGTAATTTATTCCAATACTTTTTGCGTATTTTTCGCCCAAAAGTAAAGCATTCAAGGGTTTGATTACTAAGAAACTAATCAATGTGCCAAGGAATACAAAAAACGCTAATAAGATTATTTCGCTCCAAGTGAGATTGGAAATACTTCCCATAGACCAAAAAGTGAATTTTTGCAGTTGTTCGGCTGTGGAAAAATAGGATAATACAGAAACTAAAGCACTTGTAAAACTACCAAACATTAATCCGACAATTAAAATGGCCATTGTATCTTTTAATTGCTTAGCCACAACTAAAACAGCTAGCAAAACTATAAAGCTTCCTAAACTGGAAGCCACCACAATACCATAATTCGATAAAAAGATAGAAGTGAAGGCTGCTGGTAAAATGCCAACACCAAGAATAATTACTGCTACGCTCAAACTAGCTCCTGAACTCAAGCCTAAAACATAAGGTCCCGCTAAAGGGTTGCGAAATAGTGTTTGCATTAATAAACCACTTATGGATAAACCAATACCTACCAGTATAGCAGTTATAGCTTTGGGTAATCGAAAATTCCAAAGAATTATTTCCCAACTTTCTTTTTGCATGGTTTTGCCAAATAAGCTAGAAATTACTTCTTTAAAAGGAATAGAAATAGAACCAAGAGTTATATTAGTAATCAATAATAAAACGAATACTAAAAGTAAACTTAGAAATAGAAACGTATATTTTTTGGATTGTTGCATATTTTGAAAATCAAAATTACATTATTTAAGTTTTTCAAAAAAATAGAGTTGGTAATCGGGTAATACTTCAGGATGTATTATTTTGATTATGTCTTTTAATACCAAATCAGGTCGGTTTGGAGCTAATTCGTAATAAATAACACCACCTGTTTTTCCTTTTTTGGAACTAAAACTATAAACCTTATTATTTTGTACTGCTTTAAAGTATTTGTAATTAGGGTTTTTATCTAAAATCTCTTTCATAGATGAAAACTGTCCAGGACCAATCCAAAAATCGGCTTCTTTTGCTTTATCTAAAACCGTTTCAAAAGACAAGGCTAAACTTCCAGTTCCTTTTGTATCTTTCCAAAGGTAATTTCCGTTGGCTTCTTTTAAAAAATATGCAGCCCAACTATCACCTTGTGGTAAATACCATTTGTCTTCGTAAATAGCTCCTGATAAAATAGTGGGTTTTACAGTAGTTTTTTTGGCAAGAGCCAATGCTTCGTTATAGTCTTTTTCAATAGTTGTAAATAATGCATCAGCTTTAGTATCTAAATCATACAAAGCACCAAAAAACTTCAACCATTCTGCTTTTCCAAGAGGAGTTTTTTCCGTCCAATCGGCATTAAAAATTACTTTTTGTCCGCTTTTCTCTAGGTTTTTAAACGTTTTCATGTCTCCATCTACGCTAAAACCAACGATTAAATCGGGTTGGATATCCAAAATAACTTCAGTATTTAAAGAATTGTTATTCCCAATTTCTCTAACTTTTCCATTATCTATTAAAGCTCTTGTTTTTCAGAAGAAATATAATTTGTTGAAGGGAAAGCGACCAAAGAATTCTCAACACCTAACATTTCTAAAGAAGGAATATGAGTAGTTGAGGTTACGATTATCTTTTTTACTGGAATTTCAATAGGTATGTATTTTTTCAAACTATCAGGAAGTTTTTACTTCTTTTTTATGTAAAACATAAGTATAACTTTCGGATGCTTCAGGATAGGCATTGGTAACTTTTAGAATAGAAAAATCGGTATATTTTTCGATGGAAAAGCCATTGGCATGTGTAATACTATTAGTAGTTTGACTTTTAGTTTCAGCCTTTTTTTCTGCTTGCTTACAATTGGTAAACAAAAATAAAATAGTAATACTTGCGATATAGAAATACTTCATGAAGAATCTTTTTACAAAAGTAGTATTTTGAATGAGATTATGAGAAAGTGAGTGAATAGTTTCTAATCTGTTTTAAAAATCAATACTATATTTGCTTTAAAAATAAAACTATGAATACCGATTCAAAAGAATTTATGGCTGCCGTTTACACTATACTTGCTCTTCATATAATTATTGGAGTCATTATATTATTTAGAAAATATAGAAAGAAGAAATAATTACTTCTATTTGTTTTTATTAGGATACTTCCAAAAAATAGCTACATTTGCACTCGAATTTTGGTTGTTGTTTCTGAATTTTCAAAACAACATTAAAAGGGAATTAGGTGCAAAACCTAAGCTGTACCCGCAACTGTAAGCTATAACGCTTGTTATTATCTACAAAACCACTGTTAGATAATTTAGAATTTAGAACTTAGAATTTAGAAAGTATATTACTTCTAACTTCATACTTCTACTTCTAACTTAAAAAATGGGAAGGTAAATAACAAGACGCGAGCCAGGAGACCTGCCTTATTCATTGAGTAACAAACTTTCGGGAAAAAAAGTTTGAGTATGGGTAATGCTGTGCTTTTCTCCCTTTTAATTAAAAATTATTTAATAACTAAAAATGAACGCAAAGTTTATTAAGTGGTGTGTGTGTGCAGTATTCCTAACTAGTATTTCTTATGCACAAGAAACAGATTCTTTACAAATAACACG
The DNA here is from genome assembly GCA_012032075.1 of Flavobacterium sp. Lineage (GTDB taxonomy): Bacteria > Bacteroidota > Bacteroidia > Flavobacteriales > Flavobacteriaceae > Flavobacterium. Next base: position 1,315 of record JAAURU010000101.1, on the reverse strand, counting down.
ACTTAAAGAAGTGGTTGTGAGTGACACAAAATTCCAACAAGAAAAAGAAAAGTCTGGAAAAATTATCGAAGTCATTTCTGCAAAAGATTTAGAAAACAAAAAAGGGCAATCTTTAGCAACTATTTTGAGTCAGGTTGTTGGAATTGAGATAAACGGAAACCATTCTGCTAATGGTAAAAATCAAGGAATTTATATCAGAGGAGGTCGAAATAGACAAGTAGCTATTTATATTGATGGTGTTCCCATGAATGATGCTTCCAATATTAATTCGGAATACGATTTACGATTACTCAATGTGTCTCAAATTGAAAAAATTGAAATTTTAAAAGGTTCTTCCAGTACACTTTATGGTTCTGGTGCAGCTACTGGTGTAATTAATATTACTTTGAAAAAAGCATCTCAAAAAGAAATTACAGGTAGTGCTTTTTTAAACATTGGGACACAAAATGATGCTTCTAAAAAAGACATTGATGCCAATGATTTTAGTCAAGGTTTTTTAGTGAATGGAACAATTGGAAAAGTGAGCTATTTGACTTCACTTAATAGTTCAGAGACAAGAGGTTTTTCGGAAGCTGCTGGTGAAAATTTTGAAACTGATATTTTTTCTAGAGTAAATGTGATGCAGAAAGTGGGTTTTAAAGTAAACGATAAGCTTAGCTTGGACTTCTTTGGTAATTATGATAAATTAAAAACTACTTTCGATAATTCTTTTGCAGGATTTGCAGCTTTTGCTGATGATTTGAATAATGCAAGTACATCTGAACAATTTAGAATTGGGTTTACCCCAAAATACAAATACAATAAGGGTGAATTTATAATCAATACAGCTGCATCAGAAATAAATCGTGTTTTGCAACTTTCAAATTCGTTTTCTGGAACAGTTGATCGTTATGATTATGCTTCTAGAAGTGTCAATGTTGATGCTTTTAATAAATATACTTTTTCTAAAGAATTGTATCTTGTTTTAGGAACACAGTTTCAATATTTTGACATGAAGCAGCAAGATGAATATACAGATGTAGTGAGAGAAAAAGCTAAGTTTTCATTAGTAGATCCTTATGCAACATTAGTTTATAATTCTAATTTTGGATTTAATATTAACACTGGTGCCAGATACAATAATCATAGCGAATATGGTAGTAAATTAGTGTATAACATAAATCCAAGTTATACTTTTGAAAAATTACCATTACGAATAGTATCTTCTTACAGTACAGCTTATATAACGCCTAGTTTATACCAATTATATGGTCCGTATGGAAATTTAGCATTAACTCCAGAAGAAAATATAACAACCGAAGCAGGTTTTGAAATT
>JAAURU010000100.1 GCA_012032075.1 Flavobacterium sp. | reverse complement strand
CTGCACAACGCACAAATCCATATATAGCATAAATCTCATTTTGAATGTCTGGTGATAACATTTTTATAGCTAATGAGAAAGAAGTACTATACATCCTAGTAATTTTTTTGCTGCATTCAATGGATGCTTTGTCAAATAATGCTTTCATTTAAGAGAATTCTTTTATAATTTTTTCACTTACAATTTTACCAGAAATTAAAGAGGGTGGAACACCAGGGCCAGGAACAGTTAATTGTCCAGTAAAGAATAGATTTTTTACTTTTTTACTTTTTTATTTTAGGTCTTAAAAATGCTGTTTGAGTTAAAATGTTTGCTAGTCCATAAGCATTACCTTTATATGAATTATAATCTTTTATAAAATCATTCACACAATATGATTCTACGAAGATAACATTTTCTTTTAAATTTTGAGTTGTCGTTTTTTCAAGACGGTCAATTATGATGTCAAAATATTTCTTACGAATGGCTTCCGTATCTTCAAGTCCGGGAGCAATAGGTATTAAAAAAGTTGCCGCTTCTTTTCCTTCTGGTGCAAAAAATCATCTGTTTTTGAAGGAAAACTGGCATAATATAATGGATTCTTTGGCCACTCTTTAGTATCATAAATTTCTTTGGCATGTGGTTCAAATGGAGTATCAAAAAAACAAAGTGTGATGTGATACATTTTCTAATTTCTTATCAAAACCTACATAAAACAATAAAGAGGAAGGTGCAAATATTTTTTTATCCCAATATTTCTCAGAATACATACGATATTCTTCATTTAGTAATTGCTCTGAATGATGATAATCTGCACCACTTAGCACAATTTCAGAGAATTCATTTTTTCCGTTAACTGTAATTCCGATGGCTTTTTTATCTTCTACAAGAATTTTCGTAACATTAGCATTAGTAACTATTTCAACACCAAGTTCAATAGCTAAATCGTGCATAGCTTCGATAACACTAAACATTCCTTTTTTAGGATGCCAAGTTCCTAAACCGAAATCGGCAAAATTCATAAAACTATAAAATGATGGAGTGTTTGATGGTTTAGCACCTAAAAACAAAACTGGAAACTCTAATATTTTTATAAGCTTTTCATTCTTGAATCTTTTTCTTACTTGCTGACTAATCGTTGAAAAAAACTGTCCCACTCTTGCAACGGTTTCTGGAGTAACTAATTCTAAAATTGAATCTCCTGGTTTGTAAACCATTTTATCCACTGCAATAGCATAATTATCATGTGCTTCTTTTATAAAGAACGTAATTTTTCACTTCCTTTTCGATACCTTCAAAAGTAGTGGCAATGTCATCTAAATTATCTGAAATCGTTACTTTTTCATTCCCTTTAAAATAAACATCATAAGCTGGAGACAATTTATCTAACTGATAATAATCGGATACTTTTTTACCAAAATCTCCAAAAAATTTATCAAAAACTCCTGGCATCCAATACCAAGTAGGTCCAATATCGAAATGAAAACCATTTTTTGAGAGTCTTCTTGCTCTTCCTCCTACTGAATCATTTTTCTCATAAACTGTAACTTTATTTCCAGCTTTTGCTAAATAACAAGCTGCAGATAATGAAGCAAATCCTGAACCAATGATACTTATTTTTTTATCCATTAATTTATATATTCTTTATATTTAATGTGCTAAGATTGTAATTCTAATATTAAATTTTGTATTCCTTTTTGTATAGATATACCTTCAAAAGATTTTGTAACACCTTCTGTTTGTTTACCTAAAACATAGAATTTATTTGAAGTACCTTCGAGGATTGTGCTTTTAAATTCTTCTAAATAAGCTTCAACTTCTTCATATTCTGGTTGAACAGTAAAGTAAGAAATGAAAGTTACTTCATCAAAATAAGTTTTCATGTCTTCCAAATCTTTCATTGGAACACTTTCTCCAAGATATAATGTTTTATAACCCTGATTAAGTAATAGATAATTTACAAACACTAATCCGAGTTCATGTATTTCATGCATAGGTAAGTATAGCACAAAAACTTTCTTTCGATCGTAATTTATTTTTGTTGGGCTTCTTCAATTACTGTGTATAATTTTTGTCTTATTAAAGAACTTATAAAATGCTCATGAATAGGCTTTAGAGTAGAAGTTTGCCATAAAAGTCCTATTTCTTCCAATAAAGGTATGAAAACATCATAAAAAATTTCTTGAAACGTTTTTGTTTCTAATAACTTATTATATGTTTCATGAAACAAAGCAGTATCAAAATTAAACATGGCATATTTAAAAGAAGATATGGCTAAAGAAGCGCTATTTTTACTAGAATAAATTTGTTTTACTAAACCATTCATGTCTTCATCTGTCATAGAAGATATTTTAGATATTTTGTATCCAAAATTATTTAAAAAAGTAATGTTTAATAGTTTTAAAAGATCTTCTGAGTTGTAGGAACGAATGTTATTTTCATTTCTATCTGGTGAGAAAATAGAATAACGCTTTTCCCATATTCTTATGGTATGCGCTTTAATCCCTGAAAGGTTTTCAAGGTCTTTTACACTAAAAGCAGTTTTAATATTGTTCATCGTAATAGCATTTTCGTTAAACAAATATACTGCTTTTTTTTATTTATTGAACAGTTGTATCAATAAATTTAACAAAATCACCATTAAAAACATTTAAATCGACCATTCCAGCAATTCCTTCAACTTGCGCTTTTTCAGTAAATTGCCATAAAAGCCAGTTTTCATTAGGCTTTTTTACCCAAAAATTATAATTGGCAATCCAAAAAGAATATTCTGAAAATTCGTCTTTTAAAAAATCATTGTAATAACTTTCTCCAGAATAAATGATGGGTTTTACTTTATAATGCTTTTCTACTTTTGTTAACCAACGCTTTAAACCTACTTTTAAACTATCTATAGATTGTGTTTTAGGAAGTTTTTCTATATCTAAAACTGGTGGAAAATCTCCTTTTTTTAATGTTACTGTTTTTATAAAATTATCGGCTTGTTTGATGGAATTTTCGTTAGGTCTATAATAATGGTAAGCTCCACATATTATATTATTCTTTTTTGCATTTTTCCAATTCTCTTTAAATTTAGAATCAACTTTATCTTTTCCTGCTGTAGCACGAATAAAGGCAAAAGATAGCTGAAAAGTATCTTCAACTTTGCCTAGCTTTTCCCATTCAATTTTACCTTGATATTCTGAAACATCGAATCCAAAAATATAATCTTCATGACTACTTAGCACTTCGTAAATTCTAATATCGGCAATTTTTCGCTCTTCTTTTGATAAGCTTTCAATACTATTATTTGTTTTAAAGCCTAAATAATATAAAAATCCATCTCTAAATTGATACGCTGTAATGGCAAATAAAAAGAATAGAAATCCTACTAATGAAATTACTACAATTTTTGATACAGTAAATTTCTTTTTAAACTTTACCTTTTTTTTAAAAGTAGGTTTTGTGCTTTTTCTAACTGCCACAGTTTATTTTTTACCAATTTATTTACTAGAACAGAAATAATGATATAGCTAAAAATAATTAAAGGTATTGCTACAAAACTGAAAATAACTAATAAAACTAAAGCATACAACAAGAAAAGTACTTGAAGTTTTGAACTTTGCCAATCTAGCTTTTTAAATTTTAAGGCAAATAAAGGAATTTCTGCATTAAGTAAATAAGCACTTATAACTGTGATTAATAAAAGTATATAAGGATTATCCAAAGCATTTGTTAACCATTGATACGAATCTACATATTGAATCATAGGAATACTCATGATTAGTAAAGCGTTTGCAGGTGTGGGTAAACCAATGAAAGAATTGGTTTGTCTTGTATCTATATTAAAATTTGCCAATCTATAACAAGATGCTAATGTTATTATAAATCCTAAATAAGGAACGATACCCATATAATAGGTTGCCTCTGTAAGCATAAATTGTGGTTGAGTAGTTTGAATGGTCTCAAATAGCTTGAACATCATTAAACCTGGTACTACTCCACTTGTAACCATATCTGCTAAAGAATCTAATTGCAACCCTAAATCGCTATTTGCATGTAATCTTCTTGCTAGAAAGCCATCCCAAAAATCAAAAAAGATTCCTAAACAAACAAATAGAAAGGCATGATCGTAGTAACCATTGAAAACACATATTATGGCAATTAATCCACTTAAAAGGTTTAATAAAGTAAAAATATTAGGTATTTGTTTTTTAATATTCATTGTAAATAAACTTAATTAAAAAGCCCTTTGTTTGTTTTCTAACCCTGATGGTAGTGAAAATCCTTTTATTTTTTTTTCATCCTGAGCTTGTCGAAGGAAAAAATAAAAGATTGTAACGAACAGCAGGAATTTCATGTAAAAAAGTGCCTTTTGTTTGGTTTTAACTAATTTTAAGACAAATGTAATACAATAAGTTAATACATTTAGAGTTTACTAATTAAGAATTTTATTCCATCTTTGTAAAAAATTAACTTGCTTTGAAAAAGAACTTTTTAATAGTTTTATTTTTATGTGCATTAACCGCAAGCAGCCAGACAATTAGGAAATATTCTAATGAGTTTTTGAGTATAGGTGTTGATGCAGCTGCTCTTGGTATGAGTAACACGGTAACAGCACATACTGGTGATGTGAATTCGGGCTACTGGAATCCTGCTGGGTTAGTACAACTTGAAGATAAACAAATAGGTCTAATGCATGCCAATTATTTTGCCAATATAGCTCAATATGACTATGCTGGTTTTGCTATGCCTATTGATGAGAGAAGTGCGCTTGGCATTTCTATAATACGTTTTGGTGTAGATGACATTCTAAACACTACTCAATTGATTGACAGTCAAGGAAATATTGATTATAATAGAATTTCATTATTCTCTACTGCTGATTATGCTTTAACGGCTTCTTATGCTAGAAAATTACCTCTTGATGGTTTAATTATGGATTGAACGCAAAAGTAATCCATAGAATTATAGGTGATTTTGCCAGTTCATGGGGTTTTGGTTTTGATGTAGGTATTCAATTTAAAAGTGCAAAAGAATGGCAATGGGGTTTAATGTTGCGAGATATTACAACAACTTATAATACTTGGTCTATTAATAAAGAGGAGTTTCAAAAAATTAAGGATGCTATTCCTGGAGAAAACCAAGAATTACCTGAAACTAGTGAAATTACTTTACCAAAAGCCCAACTAGGTGTTGCCAAAAAATACATTTTTAGATATGACTATAGTTTAACAGCTGCTGCCAATTTAAACATGCAATTTGTGAGAACTAATGATATAATTTCTGGTGATGCTTTAAGTATTGATCCAGCGATAGGTTTTGAATTTGGTTATATTGATTTGGTTTTCCTAAGAGGTGGTTTAGGTAATTTCCAAAAGATTACTCAAATTGACAATTCTGATAAAGTAGGTTTTCAGCCGAATATAGGCTTAGGTTTTAAATATAAAGGCATTCAAATAGATTATGCTTTAACCGATTTAGGTGACCAAAGTGCTGCTTTGTATTCTAATATTTTCTCTTTGAAAGTAGATTTTGCTGTTTTTAAGTAGGATGTTGAGAGTTGGAAGCGGGAAGATGGAAGTTAAAGAATATAGAGTATAGATAAAAGAAAATAGATTTGAACATGATGCAAAAATTACTTATCCCTTTTATTTTATTTGTTTCGTTATTTGGCTATGGCCAAAGTATCCAATTATCTGATGAAGCTGAAGTTAGTATTCTAACTTGTGGAACGGGTAACGAATCCTATTCTCTTTATGGACACACTGGTATTCGAATTAATGATGAAAGTAATGCTATTGATATTGTTTACAATTATGGTACGTTTGACTTTGCTACTGAAAATTTTATATTAAAATTTGTAAAGGGAGATTTACAGTACTTCATGTCGGTGAGTAATTATACTAATTTTGAGTATGCTTATCAATATGAAAATCGTTCGGTTTACCAACAAAGAATAGCACTTTCTAAAGAGAAAAAACAAGAATTATTTAATTCTTTAAATGCTTCCTTACAAAGTGAGGAACGTTTTTACACTTATAAATTTATCGATAAAAACTGTACGAACATTGTAGTTGATAAAATTAATGGTATTCTTAACGATACTGTTATAACTACTAAGAAACCTGTTGAAATTACGTATAGAGAAATTTTATTTCCTTATTCTAAAAATCATTTTTTGAGCAATTAGGAATTAATATTATTTTTGGAACAAAGGTCGATGAAAAAGCTGAACGTTTATTTTTACCATTAGAATTACTAAATGTGTTAAAAGATGTAAAAGTTGATGGCAAACCATTTGCAAGTGAAACTAAGACCCTTTTTGAAGCAAAACCATCAAGTTATACTCCCTCTATTTTTAATAGTATTTACACCCTTATTCTTGTATTACTTTTAGTAGTATTGGTAAACAAAAAATGGTTGAATCTTTTCTATTTTAGTGTAATAGGTCTTGTAGGATTATTCTTTTGTTTAGTAGGTTTTTATTCTTTTCATGAAGAAGTAAGATGGAATTACAATGTAGCATTATTTAATCCATTATATTTAGTTTTTGTCTATTTTTATTTTAAAAATCAGAAGCAAAATATCATTTTTGTTGGGAAGATTATATTAGCAATCTTATTGATTTATGTAGTTTACATTGTAAATAAAGTTCATTTTTATATTGTTTTACCTTTTGTAATAATGCATTTTATTTTTCTAGCACGCATGATTTTAGCTGGTAAAAAACACTACTGACCTCTAGCAAATAATATTGTACTTAAAGTTTTCATAACAATATTAATATCTAAAAATAAACTTCTGTGTTTTATGTAATATAAATCGTAACGCAATTTCATTAAGCTATCTTCTAAATTACCTCCATAAGGGTAATTTACTTGAGCCCAACCCGTAAGTCCTGGTTTAATGACATGCCTGGTTTGATACAATGGAATATTTTTTGCAATTTCTGCTACAAAAACAGGTCTTTCTGGTCTAGGTCCAATAATTGCCATTTCTCCTTTTAAAACATTAATAAATTGAGGCACTTCGTCTAATCGAATACGTCTTAGAAATCTACCAAAAGTAGTTATTCTAGTATCATTTGTAGTAGCAAAAACAGCACCTTCTTTTTCAGCATCGACAATCATGGTTCGCAATTTGACTATTTGAAAGTTCACTCCATTTTTACCCACTCGTTCTTGTGTATAAAATAAAGGTCCTTTGTTCCAAAGTAAATTGAATAAAAACATAATTGGAATAATTCCAGCTAAAAAACACAATCCAATAACCGATAATAAGATATCAAAAAACGATTATAAGTAATATAAAATGCGTTTTGATTACTACGGCTGAAAGGAAAAAATTTATATAATTCTTTATCATTAAAGTGTATTGGCAATCTGTTCGTACTATATTCATATACTTCAGAATACTGTCTAATAATTATCCCTTTTTCTAAAAGCTTCAATAGTTTAGGATATAAATCTACAGAAATAGTTTTATTACTTTCATTAGCGACTACAACCTCAGAAATATTGTCATTATAAAATAACTCTTCTAAGTTATCAATGTCTATTTGTTTTATTTTAGTCGCATTACCTTTTTCATCTGTAGGAATAAATCCAACAACTTGATAGTGCGGATTTACTTTAACCAATTCATCTATATAACTTTCAATTTTTTTACTGCTACCTACAAATATTACTTTTTTAACAAATCGATTTGCAGCTAAAAAAGTTATATATAAATTTCTCCATACAAACAGTGAAAGTAATATAGCAGAAAAACAATAAAATTTGCAATCTATTTTCTGGTAATATAGGTGTATAAAATGGAGTTAATAAATATAATAACGTTGTAGTGGAAGAAGTGAGAATTATACTTTTGAGTATTTGAAACTTATTATTTGCTGTTTGTAAATTGTACATCTCAAAAATAGTTCCTATACCATTTATATATAGTGCTAAAACTATTGTCCAATAATAATTGCTTGCATTTATTTGAAAATAAGTAAATAAAGATAGTTTACCAATAGCATAAAGTGTTATAAGTACAAAAACAACATCAAAAACCCGAAGAAGAATTTTTCTTTCAGAAATTTCGAAATGAATTTTTTATTACTTAACATAATTTCGGGAATTATCCAATGCGCAAATTAACAAATAAAAAGAAATTAGAAAGTAATTAACTTTATTTTCTAACCTAATAAAGTATTCCATTTTTCTTTAACGATTTCCCAATCTATTTTCTCGATTGCTATTCTTGCGTTTTGAGACATGCTAATTGCGTTTTGAGGATTTGAAATAACAACTTCAATTGCTTTCACCATTTCACTCACATTATTATCTTTTACTAACAGTGCATTTTCATTATTGGTAAGCAAATAAGGAATTCCTCCTACATTTGTTGAAATGATTGATAAACCCAAAGCCATAGCCTCCATAATACTAACTGGTGTATTATCAAAATGAGTTGTATTAATGAAAATATCATGTTCTTCTGAAAGTTTCCACCACACTTCTTTTGATAATTGCCCTGTAAACTCAACATTCAACCCTAACTCTTTTGCTTTTGCTTTTGTTAATGCAAGACTACCATCTTTATCTGGACCAATCATTGTTAAAGAAGCTTCTGGATATTGTTTTGTAATTCAGACAAGACTTTAACTGCCATTATTGGATTATAAATTGAAGCAAAAGCACGAACCCAAAGCATTTTCGGTTGAAAAGTAGTTCTTTCAGTAAATTTATATTTTTCAATCTCAATGGAGTTTGGAATGTAAATAACATTGGTATAACCTACATTTTCAAATTCTGACTTTAAGTAATTTGATGGAGCTACATTTTTGTAGGCATTTTTAAAAATAAGTTTACTTAAAATTGGTTTTATGTAATCGAACTGGTAAATTTCCTCCATGCAAAATAGGAATATATTTTAGTTTTAAAAACCTTGCCAGTTGACTACATATAAAGGCATACCAGAAAGCTTTTGTACTATAAACATCTATAAGTATGTAATCTATTTTTCTACTAACTTTAAGCAAAGTTACTATCATATCGAAAATTCGAAAAAAGAACCGCTTTTTATTAGAAGTATAATATAAAGTATAACCTTCCTTTTCTAATGAGACTCCTAAAGTATCAATAGTGGTTTTGTTTAATCCATGTTTGGATAACTTATTCCCTATGTAAAGTAGGTTTTTCATTTTCGTTGGTAAATTTAACTTTTAAAAGCGATAAAGCATACACAAATGCAGGAGCAGCTAAACGCATTGCAGCATGATTAATAGTAAGTAGCCAAAAGAAATAAAAGGACAACAATAATAAATGTTGCTTGTTATCTAGGTATAAAAACAAAGGAGTAACAAGTAAAATTAGCAAACAAAATATGCCTAAAACCCCTTGTTCGGCAAGCATTCTAGTAATTTCATTATGAGAAGCTGCAACTATTCCAGTTAATTCTTCTCTAAATTCTTTATTTTTTCCTACACCAACACCAGTAATAGGGTTTTCAAAAAACATATTAAGTTCAATTTAAAGATATTTGTTCTCTCCCTCCTAATCTATCTTTCTTTTCTCTTCCTAAAGCATCTTGATTCGCATATCGATATTCAATCAAACCACTAGTTTGATAGGAACTATAACCCCAAACACCAATGCCTCCAAAAAAAAGCACAATCGAAAGTACAAAAATTTTACTTTTTGATTTTTGATTAGAATATAAATAAACTATCCCTAAAAGCAATAAGATACCCAAAACACCTGTATATACTCCACCTCTAGAAAAAGTAACAATTCCTCTAAAAGAACAAATTACTAAAAGGACTAAGTTAATAATTTTCATCTTTTTTAGTTTTTGTAAAT
>JAAURU010000099.1 GCA_012032075.1 Flavobacterium sp. | reverse complement strand
ATGTGTGTCTTACATTTTTAACCAATGAAAAAGGAATTTACATGAAAAACTTAGTTGCTAATTCTGGATTTGCATAAGGAGCTTCTCCTTCTGTATGAAGATGACAAACTTCTACATTTTTTAATTCAGATGCTCATTCAGTAAGGGCATTCGTTAGAACCGTAGGAGTTGCAGCAGCTACTTAAACATATACTCTATCTCCTTATTTTACTACTTTTACAGCTTCGGCTTCAGTGACATATTTAGACATACCCATAAATTTATACAAAGATAGTTTTCTGTGTTTAGTTAAAACATGATATTTCTCATTTTTAAGTACGAAGTTAGAGGTACGAAGTTAGAGGTACGAAGTTAGAAGTACGAAGTGGGAAGTACGAAATACGAGGAACTGAATTTTAGATTTTTGATATTAATATTGAATTTGGGATTGAAGTTGAAATTGAAATTGATTTTTGACATTGAAATTGATTTTTAAAATTGTATTTTTGCTTCTTAGATTGAATTAGTATGATTGTTATAAAAAACAAAGAAGAAATTGAATTAATGCGTGAAAGTGCTTTAATTGTTTCTAAAACTTTAGGATTGATTGCCAAAGAAATTAAACCTGGTGTTACTACTCTATATTTAGATAAATTAGCGGAAGAATTCATAAGAGACCATGGAGCTGAACCTGCATTTTTAGGAATGTATGGTTTTCCAAATACACTTTGCATGAGTCCAAATACAGAAGTTGTTCATGGTATTCCAAATGACAAACCTTTAGTTGAAGGAGATATAATTTCTGTTGATTGTGGAGCATTGAAAAATGGTTTTTATGGAGATCATGCTTATACTTTTGAAGTTGGTGAAGTTGATGCAGCTACAAAAAAATTATTACAAATTACCAAAGAATCACTATACGAAGGAGTTCGCGCAACGAAAGTTGGGAATCGCGTAGAAGACATTGGCTATGCTATCCAGCAATATTGCGAAAAAGAAGGGTATGGAGTTGTTCGTGAATTGTGTGGACACGGTTTAGGAAGAAAAATGCATGAAGATCCAGAAGTTCCTAATTATGGCAAACGTGGAAGAGGTAAAAAATTAGTCAACGGAATGGTTCTAGCTATAGAACCTATGATTAATATGGGAACCAAAAATATTATTCAACATAAAGATGGTTGGACAATTACAACTGCCGATAAAAAACCTTCCGCTCATTTTGAACATGATGTTGCTATTGTAGATGGGAAACCAGAATTGCTTTCCACTTTTGCTTACATATATGAAGCACTAGGAATTGTAAGTAATGAAGAAGAAGGTTTCAGACAAGTAACTTTAATACAATAATCTATGAACTGTAAATCTTGCAACATAGTGTTATCTAGCAACAGTAATTTTTGTTCAAATTGTGGGTCAAAAATTGTTGACGATAGACTATCTTTAAAAGGAACTTGGGAAGAATTTATTGGTCCATTTTTTAGTTGGGACAACAACTTTTGGAGAACTTTTTTTGACCTATTTAGTAAACCTAAAGATGTATTAGAAGCTTATATTTCTGGTGCTAGAAAAAATATTTTCAACCCTTTTCGTATATTATTTTATATGCAACTATAGCGGTTTTTTTCTATAAATTTTTCCCAATGGAAATAATTGATTATTCTGAAAGCTTTACGAAAGGATATAATTCAATAAACACTTCAGGTAAAGCTCCTCAATTTGACATAAATGGTTTTATGAAAAGCTATGTGGAATCATTAATGAGTTATTACAACTTTTTTGTATTAATGTTAATTCCAATATATGCGCTGACTAGTTGCATTATATTTAACAAAAGAGGTCATAATTTCTTCGAACATTTGGTGTTTAATAGTTACTTACAAACAAACTTAGGGTTTATATCATTAGTATTACAAGTTATTTTAGTAAATATGTTAGGAATGAGTTTTGGCATTTATTCTTTACTTTTATTGTTTTTATTCATACTTTTTACACTTTACGCTTTTAAAGATTTATACAATCAAAATTTAAAGCAAAGTATTGCTTCTGGAATTAAATATCTATTGCTTTTCTTTGGATTATATATAGGCATTATAGTCGCATTTTCTCTTCTATTTGGAATCATATTCGCTATAAGTTTAATGAAATGAAAAAACTTTTTAAATTCATCTTAAATACAATTCCAAGACCAATACTAATTCGTTTAAGTATTGTAGTAAGACCTATACTTGCATTTCTATTAAAAGGAAACAAATTCACTGATCCTATTGATGGTAAAAGTTTTAAAATGTTCTTACCTTATGGTTATGGAAACCAAAGGAATAATGTACTTTCTCCAAGTACTCTATCTCTAGAAAGACATCGTTTATTATGGTTATATCTTCAAAATGAGACCGATTTTTTCAATCTGAACTTGATTCAGATTCTTTAGTAAACAACCAGAATAGAATTAAGTTAAGAGATGCCAAATTAAATTTGGCATTAGAAGTATTACATTTTGCACCCGAACAAGAATTTTATAAACGTTTCAAAAAACAACAAAACATCAATTACACAACAACCGATTTACTTTCTCCTTTAGCAGATGTAAAGGCTGATATTTGCAATCTTCCATTTGAAAATGATACATATGATATTATTTTTGTAATCATGTTCTAGAACATATTCCAGATGATACGAAAGCTATGCAAGAACTCTATCGTGTTTTAAAATCAGGAGGAATAGGCATTTTCCAAATTCCGCAAGATTTATCACGTGCCACTACTTTTTCAGATGATTCCATTACAGACCAAAAAGAACGCGCTAAAATTTTTGGTCAATATGATCATGTGAGAGTATATGGTCGTGATTATTTCGATAAATTAAGAAGTATAGGTTTCAAAGTAGAAGAAGTCGATTACACTAATACTATTTCTCCAGATTTAGTTGAAAAATACTGTTTAGCAAAAGGAGAAATTATTCCAGTTTGCTATAAATAATTTTATTTCATGCCATTTTCTAAAAACGCTAATCAAGCATTAGTCTTTGACCTTTCTTTCGATTCTATTTTAGACGCTTACATTCCTAGTGCTTTTATTGTCGAACAAATGGATGGTGTTTTGTTATATAGCATTAAAATTGCCAACACTAAAACCATTGCAGAATTTAATCTCGAATTAGATAGATACGAACAACAATTGCTTACCATTTGCGATAAGCTAACGGCAAAAAGTATTTTAACCAAATATAAAGTCAAAAATAAAATGGCTAAAAGTTTGGAAATACTAGTAAGCGAAGCAAAAACAAAAAAAATAGTTAGTCATTTTGTCAATTTCTCTCTTGAAAGTTTTTTTAAAATTATCTCAAGTACTAACATTCCTTTAGCGATTAATCTGAATAAGAAAGATGTTTTTCACAAACAACAAGTTTTCTTTTCAAATACGATATTGGAACCAAAACTTCATTTCTCAAAAACTCCAGAAAATATTGTTTACCAATTAAGTTTATTTGATAACGAAACCGAACTATTTCCTTTCGAACATGATTTTAAAATTCTATTAAACGAACCTTCTTGGATAACTTATTATGGAAAAATATATACCATAAATCATATTAATGGCAATAAATTAAAGCCTTTTCTTACTAAGAAAGAAGTTATTATTCCTAATAAAAATAGCGTAGAATATTTCAATAAATTCATTAAAAATGTAATTAAAAAAGTACCCATAGACGCTGAAGGTTTTACTGTAGAAACGAACACAAATTGTAAAGGTTGTGTTATAAAACCTACACTACATTTTCAACATAAAGTGTATCTTTTGGAACTTGTTTTTATTTATGAAAATTGCACTTTTTCAAATTCAGAAGCAAAAACAAAACACATCACACTTAGTCATAACGATTTAGACGAATTCACGGTTCATCAAACTATTAGAAATAAAAAAGAAGAAAATAGAATTAGAAAAACACTTGAAAGTTTTGGTTTTATTTTCCAAAATGATGGTTTTCTTACCTTCAATGAAAATGTAGAAAAAATAGACGAATACTTCAATATTACTACTTTACTCAAAATAAAAAATGAAATTATAAGTGAAGAAATCTCTATTAATTTGGAATTAGGAACAAAAAAAATCAACACACATACATCTACAATTCAACTAATTTTTCCGAAAATAAGGATTGGTTTGATGTAGAAATGAGTATTGAAATTGAGTCATTTAAATTTCCGTTTTCCAATATTATTCCGCATTTAAAATCGGGAAATCGTTTGTATGAATTGCCTGATGATAGTATTTTCTTAATTCCGTTAGAATGGTTTAGTAAATATAAACCTTTGGCAGACTTTGGGAAAACCCAAAACAATACCATCCAAATTCAGAAAAACCAATTTACACTTTTAGAAGAAACAGGAATTACTACTGAAAACAATTCGTTTGCCAAAGAAATCATTCCATATCAAACAACAGGTACTATCAATGCTACTTTAAGAAGGTATCAAGAAGAAGGAGTGAATTGGTTAGTAAAAAATTACCAATTAGGATTAGGTTCTTGTTTGGCTGACGATATGGGTTTAGGAAAAACCGTTCAATCTTTAGCGTATTTAGATTTCGTATTTACTCGCTTTGAAAATGATTTTATCAGTATTGAAGAAACTCCAAATGCTCTTGATTTATTCAGTACAAACGAGCCTGTTTCAACAAAAAGACTGAAAGCTTTAGTAGTAGCACCAAGTTCTTTAACCTATAATTGGTTTAACGAAACTAAAAAATTTGCACCACATTTCACACGATTAAATTATACTGGTTTAGACCGAAAAATAAAACACAAAAAACTAGAAAAAGTAGATTTGGTTTTCACTTCTTACAGTTCTCTTTTAAGAGATATTAATCTATTAAAAACATTCCATTTTAATTTTTTAATTATTGATGAAAGTCAGCAAATTAAAAACCGAAATTCTAAGATATACAAAGCAATAAACACAATTAACGCCAAACATAAAGTATCATTAAGTGGAACACCGATTGAAAATTCTTTAAGTGATTTATGGAGCCAAATGCAATTTATAAATCCGAATTTATTGAATACTTATTCGTTTTTTGATTCGCATTTTAAAAAGCCTATTGAAAAAGTAAACGACATTCAAAAGATAAAAGAACTAAAATCCTTGATAAACCCATATTTATTAAGACGAACCAAACAAGAAGTAGCCAAAGATTTACCAGAACTATCAGAGCAAATTTTTTATTCGGAAATGACAAATGAACAGGCTAAATTATATGATAACGAAAAATCAATTGTAAGAAATTATTTAATTGAAAAACAGTTTAATAATGGCATAGAAAAACCAGAATCTAAAATTTCTATCTTAAATGCTTTGTCAAAACTAAGACAATTAGCTAATCATCCTAATTTAATAGAAGAAAACCTCGCATCGGGAAAATTTATTGATGCTTCTGCCTATATTGAAACTTTATTACAAGCCAAACAAAAAACATTAATATTTAGTTCTTACACTTCTCATTTAAAAATTTATACCGATTGGTGTGACCAAAATTCCATTTCATATAGTTTATTAACTGGAAGTACGAACCTAAAAGACAGAGAAACCCAAGTCAATAACTTTCAGAAAGACGATTCCAAATTATTATTCTTCATCTCATTAAAAGCTGGTGGAGTGGGTTTAAACCTTACAAAAGCTTCTTATGTTATTCTATTAGATCCATGGTGGAATCCATTTGCAGAAATGCAAGCTATAGGAAGAGCACACCGAATAGGGCAAGAAAACCAAGTAAATGTGATTCGTTTTATTGCAAAAGATACTATTGAAGAAAAAATCAATCAATTGCAAAACACTAAAAAAGACATTTCAAATACTATTATTGAAAATACTATTCCTGAAGAAGTTTTTAATAATATTAGTTATATTTTGGAGTAAAAAAAATCGACACTATCCCACAAAGTGTGTAAGTTAAAAAAGTTAAGGCTTGGATTTTTATAATCTGAGCCTTTTGTCAAATATAAGATTAAATTGATTTAAAACAATACCCCAATTTTGTATTGGCATAGACCATTTTTTCGTTGCTTCTTTTAAAGCTAGATAAACTGATTTTAAAACTGCATCGTCTGTAGGGAATGACATTTTATTTTTAGTATATTTTCTAATTTTTCCATTAAGATTTTCAATTAAATTTGTGGTGTAAATAATTTTTCTGATTTCCAGAGGAAAGTCAAAAAACACTGTTAATTCGTCCCAATTTTCTCTCCAAGATTTGATAGCATAACCATATTTATCTTCCCATTTTAGAGCAAAATCTTCTAAAGCCATAGCTGCTGCTTGTTTGGTAGGTGCAGTATAAACTAGTTTCATATCTGCTGTAAATTGTTTTTTGTCTTTCCAAACAACATACCTACAAGCATTTCTTATCTGATGAACAACACAAATTTGAGTTTGTGATTCTGGAAAAACAGAACGGATAGTTTGTGTAAATCCGTTTAAATTATCGGTAGCTGTTATTAAAATATCTTCAACTCCACGAGCCTTTAAATCAGTTAAAACACTCATCCAGAAGCTAGAGCTTTCATTTTTACCAAGCCACATTCCAAGTACTTCTTTTCTTCCTTCTCGATTAAGTCCTACAGCTAAATAAATAGTTTTGTTGATGACTTTTGAGTTTTCTCTTACCTTAAATACAATGCCGTCCATCCAAACAATTAAGTAAACTTCATCTAAAGGTCTATTCTGCCAAGTTACAACTTCACTAGCTACTGCATTGGTAATACGTGATATTGTAGAAGTTGATACATCAAAATCATACATTTCTTTGATTTGTTCTTCAATATCACTAACACTCATGCCTTTGGCATAAAATGAGATAATAATATTTTCTAAACCATCAATAATATTATGCCTTTTGGGAACTAAAATAGGCTCAAAACTACCTTCTCTATCTCTTGGAACTTGTACTTGATCTTCACCAAAAGAAGTTTTTATTTTCTTGGTTGAATGACCATTACGGTAATTTCCATTAGTGGTTTTTTGATGCTTTTCATTATCTAAATGAGAATCAAGTTCAGCTTCAAGCATTTGTTCTACAGCCTGTTTGTGTAACTGTTTAAAAAATGATGTTAAATCGGCACCATTTTTAAAGGATTTAAAAAATTCCTTGTTGTTTAATAAATCGTCTTTGTCTATCATAACTATGTAAATATATAAAATGTTAAAAAGTTATTTCCGAAAATTTTTTAGTCTTTTGAATTGACTAAAATTTTCAGAATAACTTTTTAACTTACACAGTTTGTGTTATACTACCTTATAAAACAAAAACGCTCAACTTATTGGTTGAGCGTTTTAAATTAAATTTATTTTATTAATTTAATTTTTGATAATTTTCTGTGAAGTAACACCTTCATTAGTATCAATTACCATTAAATAAACTCCTGAATTTAGATCCTGTAAGTTTAGTCTTAAATTTAAAACTTCATCACTTGAACAAACTTTTACTATTCTCCCATTTATATCAGATATCGTAATTTTTTTAACTTCTGCCGTCAAATTACTTATTTCAATAAAGTCTACAACAGGATTTGGATGTATTACATAACTAATATTAGTAGAATTAAATAATTGATTAGTTAATAATGTATCTGTATTTGAAGCTTTAACAATTAAATTATCAAAAGTCATGGAACCTGAAACCGTATTTGGTACAGTAGCAGTATTACCAGATACAACAACAAAATCTACTTCATCAGGATCTGTATTAATTGAGCTACTATTAACTCCTGTATTTGCAGGTATACCAGGTCCTTTTATCAAAACAACACCTGTTGTTTTATTGTATGAAACACCTACTCTTGACCATGTATTTTCAGGTAATTGAATTCCAGGGGCTGCTGCTAATGAATAAGAATAATTACCTACTGGGTTACCTGATGGTGTAGAATAAGCAACTAAAAAAATCTCTCCTGTAGCAGAATTTACCTGAAATCCAGCTAAAGTTCTAGCACCAGTAGGATCATATATTCTAAGACCAAGTCTGTTTACACTAGTTCCTCTTGTTCCTGGATTGATATCAACTTCCAATTCAATAATATTATTTCCAGAAGTTCTTGAAGCCCAACTAGCTCCTAAACCATCTTTCCACATAAAGCGATTACCTTTATCACCATTAGGTCCATTTAAAAGTAATCCATTTGAAGAAATGTTACCAGATGAAACAATCTGAAAATTTGTATTTCCAGCATTATTTGATGTTGTAGGAGCGGTACCATTTGATGCAGCTGTAAACCATCCACCTTGACCAGCAGTAACACCAGTAAAATCTGTACCAATGTTTCCAACATTCAAAGCGTTGAAATCTTCTGATTGTAGTATTTGAGCTGAAATAAAATTAAAACTGCTCATCAATAATAAAAGTAAAGTTTTTTCATAATATAAATAGTTAATATTTACAGTAAATGTATAAAAAAAACATTCCTTTAAAACAAAAATTGTTTTACATAATAATTTTTATTAAAAAATCAAAAAAAAACATTTGTTTCAAAAAATAAAACACAACAAAAAACATAATAAATGTTAAAAATATATTAATTATTTATTTTTTTAAGTAAAAAATAATTGGCAATAACTAATGCAGCCATTGCTTCAACTATAGGAACTGCTCTAGGAACTACACAGGGGTCGTGTCTTCCTTTTCCTTGCAATTCAATTATTTCTCCTTTGTTTGTTAAAACATCTTGCTTTTGTATTAATGTAGCAACTGGTTTGAAAGCAACTTTAAAGTAAATATCCATTCCGTTGCTTATTCCTCCTTGAATTCCTCCTGATAGATTAGTTTTTGTTGAACCGTCTTCATTAAATAAATCATTGTGTTGACTTCCTTTCATTGATGAACCTTCAAACCCGCTTCCAAATTCGAATCCTTTTACAGCATTTATAGATAACATTGCTTTTCCTAATGCTGCATGCAATTTATCGAATACTGGTTCTCCTAATCCTATTGGCACATTTTGAATTACACAAGTTATTGTTCCACCTACTGTATCTCCTTGTTTTTTAATTTCTTGTATATATTTTTCCATTTCTAATGCCATTTTTTCATCTGGGCATCTTACTGGATTACTTTCTATTTTTGAAAAATCTAATTCTTGATAGGTTTTATTTAAAGCAATCTCACCTACAGATGAAACATAAGCATTTATTTTTATGGAAGGTATTATTTGTTTTGCAATTGCTCCTCCTACTACTCTACTAGCTGTTTCCCTTGCGGAACTTCTTCCTCCACCTCTATAATCTCTTATGCCATACTTTTGCTCATAAACATAATCTGCATGACTAGGTCTATAGGTGTCTTTAATATCTGAATAATCGTGTGATTTCTGATTGGTATTTGGAATTACAAAACCTATAGGTGTTCCTGTAGTTTTTCCTTCAAAGATTCCAGATAAAAACTGAACTTCATCTTCTTCTTTTCTTTGTGTAACAATTTTTGACTGTCCGGGTTTTCTTCTTTGCATTTCTGAAGTGATAGCATCAAAGTCGATTGTTATTCCTGCAGGACAACCATCAATAATTCCTCCTAATGCTTCTCCGTGTGATTCTCCAAATGTGGTTAATTTGAATATATTTCCAAATGTGTTTCCTGCCATGTTATTTTATTCCTAGTGTTTGAATTAGCCCCGATGGTAGCGGTTACCTTGTAAAAGCGAACAGCGGGAAAGTAGATTAAAAGAAACCTTTCTGATTGGCTTCAAGTAAAAAACAAATTTAATTAATATTTATTATTTTACACTACTTGTTTTGTTTTCATTATAACTAAAACTTTTTTAATTTTTGTTTACAATTGCATTAGTTTTA
>JAAURU010000098.1 GCA_012032075.1 Flavobacterium sp. | reverse complement strand
GTACCAATGTGACAGCAATAACAACACCAGCAAATAGAAAAAACCTAAAAAAAGTTTTTTAAAAGAAATTTTTTAAAAGAACACTCACTATAAATTAAAAAATCCCCATATAAAAATACTGGCAAAAAGCATTCTATACCATACTAAATCTAATGCTTGAAGCGAAATTAATTTACCTAAAACTGCTGTAAATCCCCATATAAATACAATTAAATGAAGATGTAAATAGTTTTTAAGATAATTATCGTTTTGCATTACGTAAAAGATAAAAAGCAAGTATTCCAAAAACAATATTAGGTATCCATACTGCTAAAAGTGGAGAAAAATCAGAATTAGATGCTATTGTACCAAATACTTTATCGAAAAATATAAAAGTAAAAGCGATTACTATTCCTATAGCTAGATTGACACCCATTCCTCCTCTTCTTTTCATTGAAGAAACAGCTACTGCAATTATTGTTAATATAAAAGCAGAAATGGGTAAACTAAATTTTTTATATAATACAACCAAATAAGTATTGATCATTGTATTTCCTTTTGCTTTTCCTTTGAAATAAATCGGTTATAAATCACCAATTGTCATGGTTTCTGCAATATAAAACAAAGGGGTTAATTCATCGGGTTCAAAACTAAAATCGACAATCTTTTTATCTTGTATATCTAAAATATCATCATTCTTACCAACTGATCTTTTTACATAATTAAATAATGAATATTTTTTTGTTTTCTCATCATATTTAATTCTATTAGATACGATTTTCTCTACTAGAATATTATCTTTAAATTTTTCATAAGTAAAATTAAAACCCGTTTTGGATTGATAATTATAGTTACTTATATATATGTATTCTCCATCACTTATTTGTCTAAAAATATCTGTAGTTTCCATGGTTTTGTTGTTATTTCCACTTAAATAAGTAGTCCTAAAATCAAGAAAACCTTTATTTGCTTTTGGAACAATAAAAAACCCCATTAGCAAAGCAAAAACGCAAACAATAGTTGCTCCTAATAAAAATGGTCTTAAAAATCGTTTAAAGGAAATACCAGAACTTAAAATGGCAATAATTTCTGTATTGTTGGCTAATTTTGAAGTAAACCAAATAACTGATAAGAAAAGAAAAATTGGAAATAATAAATTGGCAAAATAAACTATAAAATCTCCATAATATACAACAATCTCATTAAAAGGAGCCTTTCTTTCTATCATTCTATTCACTTTCTCAGAAACATCTATTACAATTCCAATAGGAATGAATAAAAGCAACATTACAGTAAATGTAATAAGGTATCTTTTTAAAATATATTTATCAATTATTTTCATATTTCAAGAGAAAAGAGATTAGAAAAAAGAGAATAGACCATTTTACTTATCTATTTCTCATTTGAATTCTTTGTACTATGTTCATTATTCTATATTCTTAACTTATAATCTTTGACTCATTTGAATAACCATTTTATCTTTCCATTCCCTAAAAGTTCCAGCTAAGATTTGTATTCTAGCTTCTCGAACTAACCACATGTAAAAACCTAGATTGTGAATCGTTGCAATTTGTTTTCCTAAAAATTCATTTGCTGCAAATAAATGTCTAAGATAAGCTTTTGAATATTCTAAATCTACCCATGTATGACCCATTTGATCAATTGGAGAAAAATCGGCTTCCCATTTTTTATTTTTTATATTGATAGAACCAAGAGCAGTAAATAACATACCGTTTCTTGCATTACGAGTAGGCATAACACAATCAAACATATCAATTCCTAATGCAATATTCTCAAGAATATTAATTGGAGTACCAACACCCATTAAATATCTTGGTTTATCTTTTGGAAGAATAGCTGTAACCACTTCAGTCATTGCATACATTTCTTCTGCGGGTTCTCCTACAGATAAACCTCCAATTGCGTTTCCTTGAGCTCCAGCATTTGCAATATATTCGGCAGATTGTTCACGTAAATCTTTATAAGTACTTCCTTGAACAATAGGAAAGAAAGTTTGTTCATAATCATATTTAAAAGGCAACTTTTCCAAATGTGTAATACATCTATCTAACCAACGATGTGTCATGTGCATAGATCGTTTTGCATAACGATAGTCACATGGATAAGGTGTACATTCGTCAAAAGCCATGATAATATCGGCACCTATTGTTCTTTGAATTTCCATAACATTTTCTGGAGAAAAGAAATGATACGAACCATCAATATGCGATTTAAACTTTACTCCTTCTTCTTTAATTTTTCTATTAGATGAAAGAGAATATACTTGGTAACCACCAGAATCCGTTAAAATGTTTCTGTCCCAATTCATAAATTTATGCAAACCTCCAGCTTTTTCAAGTATATCAGTTTGCGGACGTAAATACAAATGATACGTATTTCCAAGTATGATATCAGGATTGATATCGTTTTTTAATTCTCTTTGATGAACCCCTTTCACAGAAGCAACAGTTCCTACAGGCATAAAAATAGGAGTTTCAATCACACCATGATCTGTTGTTATTTTTCCTGCTCTTGCTTGGCTTTTAGGGTCTTTACTTAATAAATCAAACTTCATATAAAAATTTTACTCGGCAATATAAATGTTTTCAAAATGATGAATTACTATTTATACTATTATTTAACATTACAGAGATTATAAATTAAAAAAACAGCTAATTTTAGAAAACATTTTAAAATTTAAAAAACAAAACTATTATAATATATTTGTTTCTTTGCGATAAATATAATGGTGTTTCATGTATTCATTTTTGAAAAAGCTTACAAATTATGAAAAGATTATAATTCTAATTATAATTCTTACCTATATCCACAACTTATTTTTAGACGTTATGGCTGTAGATGCAGCTCAATATGCAGGTATTTCTGCTGAGATGGCTTCAACTAATTCTTATCTAGAAGTAAACGAATTTGGACGAGATTATTTAGATAAGCCTCCTCTTTTATTTTGGCTTTCAAGCCTAAGTATTAAAATATTTGGAGCTACAAATTTTGGATATAAACTTCCTTCTTTTTTATTTTTATTATTTTCATTTTATGCCTTATATCATTTTGTGTTACTATATTATGATGAAAAAAATTGCAAAAAAATGCCGTTTTAATTCTGGCTACCTCACAAGCTTATTTTTTAATGACAAATGATGTAAGAACAGATGCAATCCTAACTTCTTGCGTAATAATAAGTTCTTGGTTATTTGGAACTTATTTTGAAAAAGGAAAACTAAAAAATTTACTATTTGCAGCTGTTTTGTTGGTTTAGCAATGTTAACTAAAGGACCTGTAGGTTTTGTAGCAATATTATTGCCAATAGGAATTAATCTTATGTATAAAAAAAGATGGAAACAAATTTTGTCCTTAAAATGGTTGCTAGTGGTATTTATTATTGCCATTTTATTACTACCAATGTCTTATGGTTTATATACACAATTTGATTTACAACCTGAAAAATCACAAATAATGTTAAAGGTCAAAAAGGACTTTATTTTTATTATTGGCTACAAAGTTTTGGAAGAATAACAGGAGAAAGCGTTTGGAATAATAATACGGCTTGGCACTTTTTTATAGGAACTAGTCTTTGGGATTTTTTCCCATGGTTTTTTGCCTTGCTTTTTGCTTTTTATTATAAATTCAAGACTGTTTTTTTACTAAAAAATATGTTCCCGAAGTAATAAGTTTTGCAGGTTTTATATGTCTATTTTCATTTCTATCTTTATCTAAATATAAATTGCCACATTATGTATTTATTACTTTCCCGTTTGCTGCAATTCTAGTTGCTGAATATTTTTCAAAAATTACAATTACAACAGAAAAAAATGATGAAATAACTTAATCTTGTATTTGGCTCAATTATAGTGATATTATTTCTAATTTACCCTTTCTCTTGTTTAAAGAAAATATTATATTAGTATTCTTTTTATATCATTACAACTTGTAATTCTTTTTAATTACAAAAGATTTAGTTCTCATATAATTGCACAATTAGCTAGTTTAATTATAGTTTTAAATCTATTTATATCTTTTGTTTTTTATCCAAAATTACTAACATACCAAGCTGATGCTATGGCAGGAAAATGGATACAAGAAAATCATAAAAATGAAAAAGTTTTAATTTTAAATAATTCATCTCATTTATTTAATTTTTATTCAAATAATCCTTTTACAAACGTTATTTATAAAACGGAAATTAAAAATATGAAAGAACCATTTTGGTTGTATTTAAAAGAAGAAGAAGATTTTAATGAAATTAATAAAGAGAACATTAAAATAGTTTATAAAAAAGTGTTTCCCAATTATCCAGTAACAAAATTAAAATTAAACTTTTTACTTGAAAATAAGAGAGCTGAACAAGTAAGTCATAGATATTTAATCAAAATAAAGAATTAATTAAATGGAAAAATTATCAATTATAATTCCTGCTTATAATGAGGCTAAAACAATCCAAACTATCTTGAATAAAATAAAAGAAGTTGAACTAATTTATGCTATTGAAAAAGAAATTATAATAATTAATGACTGTTCAACTGATACTACTGAAGAAATAATTAATGATTATAAAAATTTACATCCTAATCTTAATATACTTTATTACAAACACGACATAAACAAAGGAAAAGGAGCAGCATTACATACTGGAATACAAAAGGCAACAGGTGATTACTTAATCATTCAAGATGCTGATTTAGAATATGATCCCAAAGAATATAATATATTAATAAAACCTATAATTGATGGCTTTGCTGACATCGTATATGGCTCAAGATTTATTGGAGGAAAACCACACAGAATATTGTTCTTTTGGCATACTATAGGCAATAAATTTTTAACATTTATATCCAATATGTTTACCAATTTGAATCTTACTGATATGGAAACTTGTTACAAAGTTTTCAGAACTGATTTGATTCAAAATATAAAATTAACAGAAAAACGATTTGGTTTTGAACCTGAAGTAACGGCTAAAATAGCTAGAATCCCAAAAATTAGAATCTATGAAGTAGGTATTTCTTATTATGGAAGAACATATGAAGAAGGTAAAAAAATTTCATGGAAAGATGGTTTTAGAGCTTTATACTGTATCCTTAAATATGCTATGCTTAAAATAAATTGATGTAAAATACCTTTAACTGTAAATTATAAAGCAAAACTAACACATATGTCTTACTTAACGATAATACATTATTTTTGTAGATAACTTTTGAAAAGTCACAAAAAAACTTTAGAAAATAATAGTTATAAACTACTTATATTTGTGCTTTCAAATTTTAAAAATAAAAATGAAACCAAACACACAACAACTACAAGAATTAACTGTTCAAGTAAGAAGAGACATTTTAAGAATGGTTCATGCAGTAAATTCAGGTCATCCAGGAGGTTCTCTTGGTTGTACAGAATTCTTAGTAACATTGTATCAACACTTAATGACAAGAAAAGAAGGATTTGACATGAATGGCATTAATGAAGATATATTCTTTCTTTCAAACGGACACATTTCTCCTGTTTTTTATAGTGTTTTAGCTCGAAGTGGTTATTTCCCTGTAAAAGAATTAGCAACTTTTAGATTATTAGATTCTAGATTACAAGGTCATCCTACAACTCATGAAGGTTTACCAGGTGTAAGAATTGCTTCAGGTTCTTTAGGACAAGGCTTATCTGTTGCACTTGGAGCAGCTCAAGCGAAAAAACTAAACAATGATAATCATCTAGTATATACTTTACATGGTGATGGTGAATTACAAGAAGGTCAAAATTGGGAAGCCATTATGTATGCTTCTGCTAAAAAAGTAGATAATATTATTGCTACAATTGACTTAAACGGAAAACAAATTGATGGAACTACTGATGAAGTTTTAGCTATGGGAAGTTTAAGAGCAAAATTTGAAGCTTTTGGTTGGGATGTTTTAGATATTAAAGAAGGTAACTCAATCGATGCCATTATAAATGGAATGACCGAGGCTAAAGCTAAAACTGGAAAAGAAAAACCAGTTTGTGTACTTTTACATACAGAAATGGGTAATGGTGTTGATTATATGATGCATACACATGCTTGGCATGGAAAAGCTCCTAATGATGAGCAATTAGCTAATGCTTTGGACCAAAATCCATCTACTTTAGGTGATTATTAATTAGTAATTAGTGAAAAGTAAATAGTGATTAGCTTAAGCATTACTGAATTTAAAACACAACAAAAATCAAATGAAAAAATATATAAATACAGGAAATAAAGATACACGTTCAGGTTTTGGAGCTGGTTTAACCGAACTAGGACAAAAAAATGAAAATGTTGTAGCACTTTGTGCAGACTTAATAGGTTCATTAAAAATGGACGACTTCAAAAAAAATCATCCAGAACGTTTTTTCCAAATTGGAATTGCTGAAGCAAATATGATTGGAATAGCTGCAGGTTTAACCATTGGAGGAAAAATTCCTTTTACAGGAACTTTTGCAAATTTTTCAACAGGACGTGTGTATGACCAAATTCGTCAATCTGTAGCTTATTCAGATAAAAATGTGAAGATTTGTGCTTCTCACGCAGGTTTGACTTTAGGTGAAGATGGAGCAACACATCAAATATTAGAAGACATAGGATTGATGAAAATGCTTCCAGGAATGACAGTAATAAACACTTGTGATTACAATCAAACAAAAGCAGCCACAATTGCTATTGCAGATCATCATGGTCCTGTTTATTTACGTTTTGGTCGTCCTACTGTTGCTAATTTTACTCCTGAGAATGGTGAATTTATAATTGGTAAAGCAGTTATGTTAAATGAAGGTAAAGATGTTACTATTGTTGCCACAGGTCATTTAGTTTGGGAAGCATTAATCGCTGCTGAAAAACTAGAAGAAAAAGGAATTTCTGCTGAAGTAATCAATATTCATACTATTAAACCTTTAGATGAAGAAGCTATTTTAAAATCGGTTGCTAAAACAAAATGTGTTGTAACTGCTGAAGAGCATAACATTTTAGGAGGTTTAGGTGAAAGCGTTGCAAGAACGTTATCTTTAAACAATCCTACACCTCAAGAATTTGTAGCTGTTAATGATAGTTTTGGAGAAAGTGGTACTCCAGCTCAATTAATGGATAAATATAAATTAAATGCTGATGCTATTATTGAAGCAGTTGAAAAAGTGGTAAAAAGAAAATAATAATTCTATTTTAACCTAATATAAAATGCCCAACTTCTTTTGAGATTGGGCATTTTTACTATCAATAAATTTATAAATTATTAACGACAAGCTGGATCTAAATGTTTTTTCTTAGTTCCATTACACAAAGGTATATCATTAAAATCGTAGTATGTTGTAGGCAAAACTCCAGACGCAGAAGCTCTTATTTCTGTTTTTGTAACAACCCCATCACCATCATCATCAACATCTAAAAAATCTGGAATATTATCTCCATCAGTATCGTCATCAAAAAAGTTACCATTTCCATTTATATCTTCATAGATACTTTTTACTCTATCTCTATCTTGATCATTTAGTTTTTTATTGTAAAGTTTTACTTGAAACGCAATAGGATTATATGATTTCCCTCCTATAGAACCACTAAAATAAGCTAAACCAGATGGAATAAAAACCAAAGCTGTTCCATAATTTGAATAAGTTACAGCTCCTGTACTTGTATTTTCAGTTATATTTGCAGGCGTTTTTATTTTTGTTACTATTTGTCTAAATCCTGAAATTGAAATAGGATCAATTGCACTTGTTTGAGGATAAGTAAACCAAATTCCTTGATTGTTTTGATCAAACACTTCATTTTCTAAATCCCATCCTTTATAAGCTACAAAAGTAGAATCTACTTGCGTTGGAAAACTACCTCCACCTTCATTGATAATTACATAATATAACTTGTAATCTATCACGTCAGCAGAAGCTCCATTAACAAAATTTGTAATTCTTACGTCATTTTTCACAGTCATTGATTGCAAGGATAAGTCGTTTGATCCCAAATTGAGGTTTGACTATTATCAATTTTAGAAATTGTTGCGTTAAGATCACCATCAACAGTTAAATAATTGTCTTTCAAATAGGCTTCAATTTCTGCAATATCTTCAGCATAAACTTCTGCACGATCTCTTAATTCAAATGTTACATCAGCTCCATCATCTTTTTTACATGATACAATAGAAAATAGAACAACAAAAAAACTAAGTTTAAAAATATTTTTCATTTCCATAAATTTTGAGTCGCAAGATACAATTTTCCTTTATTTTTGTATAATAATTAACATTGATTTTTGAATATATATGAGAGTAGATAAATTTTTATGGTGTACACGCTATTTCAAAACAAGAAATATGGCTTCAGAAGCTATAAAAAAGGTCATGTTAGTGTAAATGGTCAAGTTGCCAAAGCCTCTAGAGAAGTTTATCCGTCTGATAAAATTGTTTTAAGAAAAGACCAAATTAATTATCAATTTTCAATTTTAGATATTCCACCAAGTCGTGTTGGAGCTAAATTAGTTGATATTTATAGGAAAGATACTACTCCTGATGAAGCTTTTGCACACTTAGAATTATTAAAATTAAGTAAAGAATATTATCGTGCCAAAGGTGAAGGAAGACCTACTAAAAAAGATAGAAGAGATATTGACGATTACACATTAGAAAACGATTTTGACCTTGAAGATGATGATGAAACTAACTAAAGAATATTGGGAAAATAGATACAAAACAAATGATATTGGTTGGGACACTGGAACTATAACTACTCCATTAAAAGAGTATATTGACCAAATTGAAAATAAAAACTTAAAAATACTTATTCCAGGTGCAGGAAATGGGTATGAATTTGATTATTTAGTTACCAATGGTTTTAAAAACACACACGTAGTTGATATTTCAGAAACTCCAGTAGAAAATTTACGTTTAAAAAATCCAAACTTCGAAAATCAAATAATTGAAACTGACTTTTTTGAACATGACAATTCATATGACCTTATAATTGAGCAAACATTTTTTTGCGCACTAATCCCTTCTTTAAGAAATGATTATGTAAATAAAGCACATAAATTATTAAAACCAAAGGTAAGATTATAGGTTTACTTTTCGATTTCACATTAACAGAAGTTGGCCCACCTTTTGAGGTAGTTTAAACGAATACAAATCTTTATTTTCACCGCTATTTCACATAAAAATTCTTGAAAAAGCATATAATTCGATTAAACCACGTGCTGGTAGTGAACTCTTTTTTATCTTTGAAAAAAAATAATTCTACAAAATGCAAAACATAATACTAACACATCAAGAAATTCAGCATAAAATTAGACGAATAGGCTATCAAATTTTTGAGACTTTTGTGGATGAAAAAGAAATAATTATTGCTGGGATTTCTAAAAGTGGTTACATTTTAGCTGAGAAAATTGCAGCTGAATTAAAAAAAATATCCGACTTGAATGTTATATTATGTGAAGTTCACA
The DNA here is from genome assembly GCA_012032075.1 of Flavobacterium sp. Lineage (GTDB taxonomy): Bacteria > Bacteroidota > Bacteroidia > Flavobacteriales > Flavobacteriaceae > Flavobacterium. The sequence continues at coordinate 400 of JAAURU010000098.1, read as the reverse complement.
TCAATAAACAAAATCCACAAGATGAAATCACAACATCTATTTCAAGTGATGAATACCAAAATAAAGCTTTAATCTTAGTTGACGATGTATTAAGTTCTGGCACAACATTAATATATGGAGTTAAGCATTTTTTAGAGGTTCCTTTGACTAAATTTAAAACAGCTGTACTAGTAGATAGAAATCACAAAAAATATCCTGTAAAAGCAGATTTTAAAGGTATTTCACTATCTACTTCTTTACAAGAACACATACAAGTTGTATTTGAAGAAAATAATAGCTATGTTTATTTAAGTTAATTTAGATATTATTTCTTCACAAATAGCATCAATATTTTTATCATCAATAGAAATAACATATTTTGATTGCAAGTAGTAATAACTTCTATCAAACAAATGCTTTC